>CAIUHT010001211.1 GCA_903898975.1 uncultured Planctomycetaceae bacterium | reverse complement strand
TCGATCGGACCCTGCCCTGCCCTGCCCTGCCCCACAAGGCAAAGCGTGATGGCGCTGGGCCCTGTTGATTCCCTTGTGGGGCGAGCGATTGCGGCAGGGACTGATAGAGTCGGACTGCCGACGGCCTGGAGGCGCGGGCCAGTCCGCGAAGTGCCCCGCACAGTTCAGGACGCACTCCGGGCTCACGCAGGCTGATGCCCGAACAGCCTGCCGGGTGAGCCGGGCCGCGCGAGTGAGCTGATCGTTGCGGGTGGCCGATGTCCCGATGCAGCCGGTCCGCCAGTTGGCAGCAGCAGGTCGTGGGCAACCCGGACGCAATTGGTGCGCACCGGGCGTTGGAAACTCTGGCGTTCAAACGCGACAGCCCCCCGCTGGCACTGCCAACGGGGGGCTGCGAGACCGCTGGGCGGGGGTGGGCGCCCTTGCGGAGCGACTCAAGGGCCGGAACCCCTCAGCGACTAGCCCTGGATGTACTCGCGGTTGCCGTTGAGTCCGGGGAGCGGGATGGGGTACTTGCCTTCCGCGTCGGCCTTGACGGGGGCTTCCGAGGCGAAGGTCAGCTTGTCGACGTCGGGGGCGAGTTCGTGCTTGAACTCGAGTGCCTCTTCGTAGGTGACCACCTTGCCCGTGTGACAGGCCATGCGGCCCATCGCGGTGACCAGGCTCGCCTTGGCTCCCCGCTCGACCTCGTTGTGCGGGCGGTCGAGGCGGATCGACTCGAGCAGGTGATCCCACTCCAGCTGGTAGGGGTTCGGTTCGGGCTGCTTGGCGGCCCAGATCAGCGACTTCTTGTTGCCGATCCGCTGGTCCGAGAAGGTCGCACACCGCGACGGGGCGTGTCCCGCCGTCGAGATGATGGCCGAACCCTTCGTCCCGTGGGCGTAGCTGGCGAATTCATTGTGGCACCCTTCCATGGTCCGCCCCTCGAGATACATCTTGGCCCCGTCGGCGAAGGTGAACTCGGTCGAGTACGAGTCGAAGTTCTGATCGACATACTCGCCGCGGAAGTGCCGGCCCCCCGACCCCTTGGCTTCGACCGGCCAGGCGTCCTTGAACCAGCAGCACTCGTCGATGTTGTGGATCAGGAAGTCGCTGTAACCACCCCCCGACGCCCACAAAAACGCGTGGAACGACTGAATCTGGTACAGCAGTTCCGACATCCCCTCGGGCTTCTTCTTGGCGAACGCCACCCCGGTCGGCCCGGCCATCCGGTACGCCCGCAGCAGTGTCAGGTCGCCAATCTCGCCCCCCTTGATCCGCTGGAACATCTCGTTGCGGGCGTCGCAGTGGCGGCACATCAGCCCCACCCCGACCTTCAGGTTCCGCTTCACCGACTCTTCGCCCAGGGCCAGCATCCGCCGGGTGCTGGGACCGTCGACCGAGATCGGCTTCTCCATAAACACATTCAGCCCCTTGGCAATCGCATAGGTGAAGTGCACCCAGCGAAAAGCCGGTGGGGTGGTCAGGATGACGATGTCGCCCGGCTTGAGGACGTCCATCGCCTTTTTGTAACCGTCGAAGCCGATGAACTTGCGATCCTCGGGCACATCGACCTGCTTGTCGAACCGCGGCTTGAGCTGGTCGTAGCTCGCCTTGATGCGCTGCTCGAAGACGTCGGCCATGGCGACCAGCTTGGTCGGGCCGTTCTTGCTGTTCATCGCGTCGCCCGCGGCCCCGGTCCCCCGGCCACCCGTTCCGATCAGGGCGAGCTGGAGCGTGTTGTCTTCAGCGGCGTATGCCCGGGGCAGCACCAGCCGGCCAACTGTGCCAGCGATCGCCGCGGCACCTGTGCTTTTCAGCAGATTGCGGCGGGAGACAGGGGAGGACTGGGGATCGACCATCGGAATCGCTCCTGGTGGGAAAGTCGAGGGCGGGAGAAACCGCAGGGTGCGGCGCTGCGTGCAGTGTAAAACACCCGCCCTGGCAATGTAAGACCGCCCGGCGGAGCCAACGCTGGCGCGGGAAACCCTGAAACGAACGCGGCAGCGCGATGCGTCCCGGGCTCAATAGACAGCCTGCCGGACGTGGCCGTTGCGATGTTTCCAGGGGAGGCGGTCTTGAGCGAGACGGCCTGCGCGCCCTCCGCCTGACCGCCGGGAGCGGGAGGTGCCCTTCCTTGGGCAACGGGGAGCGCATGGCCATCGGCCGTGCGAAGCGGGCGGTCGGGATGGGGTGCTGCCGGTTGGTGTGACTGGCCGCTCGGCGCGATGCGCGACAAACTCGAATCGGGCCGTCTGCTGGTCGACTGCCTGCTGGTCGACTGCCTGCTGGTCGACTGCCTGCTGGTCGACTGCCTGCTGGTCGACTGTCTGTCTGCGGACAATCGCTCAAGTCCCCGGCAGGGGGCGAGTGGAGGAGGCTTGGGCTCTTGCGTTAATATGCCCAGAGACGTCCCAGCCTGGCGGCCAACTTGCCGCCAAAGAGCGATCGGGCGTGGCGTGCGAGGTGTTACGATGTGGTTGACCGAGACGGCCTGGCCCCCTGCAATTGCCTGTTGCCTGGTGGCGATTGCCTGGGGGGTGCTCTGGGGACAGCGAAATCAGTCCCGCGCGGTGGGCGGCGTCCTGGTGGGGTTATCGCTCGCCGGGCTGTGCTTTGTGATCGAACGGCAGGTGGTGACTCCCCGCGAGCAGGTTGAGCAGCGGGTGACGGAACTGGTCGAGAACTTCGAGCAGCGACGCCGCGATCAGGTCATCGAGGCGTTCTCGCCCCAGGCGGCGCAGTTGAGAAGAGTCGCCGGCAACGCGCTCGATCTTGTTCAAGTGCGGGGAATGAAGGTCAAGGACCTCGAGGTCGAACTGGTCTCGCGCGGGACCGAGGCGATCAGTCACTTTCGAGCCAACGGCCAGGTGATGTTCATGGGCAATGATGCCGGGCACCGCCCCTCCCGCTGGAAGCTGGTCTGGCGGCGTGAGGAGGGGACGTGGCGGATTGTGGATGTGATCCGGCTCAATCTGCTCCGCGATGAGCCGATGGAGATCCTGGGGACCGACGGCGATTGAACCGCGTCGACCAGCGGGCCGAACCACTGGCCTGTTGGCAATCGGCTTGAGTGTGCAGCCCCAGCGGCGATCGGTTTCAGCCGCGAGGAATTGGGCTGGGTTCCCGGTGGGGCCGGCCTGAGGCGTCTTCCTCGATTTGGGGACATGCACGCCTGTCTGTGCGGGGTGGTCGCACTTTGAGGCGCCATGGACTGCCTGGAGAGGACGACCCGCGCCATCCGTGGCGATCAGGACTGAGCCAGTCGCTGACCACAGCCTGTACGGCTGCGATGGCGAGTCGGAGGGGGAGCGGGCCGGCGGGCTCGGCTGACCGAGCGAGCGCCCCGAGGTGTCGGGGG
>CAIUHT010001210.1 GCA_903898975.1 uncultured Planctomycetaceae bacterium | reverse complement strand
TGGGCGGTCCCGCCGTCAGGACGGATTGGCAGGAGACTCTCAACCCAGCAGCATTCCGCCGGCAAAGTTGAAATCTCCGTAAATCTCGCGAATCAGGCTGAAGGCCGGCCCACCGACCCGGTAGCGATAGGCCCGGGCGACCCGCTGCGGGTGTGCCGGTCCGAATGAGGTCCACAGGTCAACTTTTTCGACACTGCCAGGTTCTCCCCCGTCGACGGGCTTCAGGGTCAATCGAACGCCACCGGTGTACTGGGCCGTGGTGGCGAGGAAGCTGGCAACCTGGGTTGGGGACGTTCCCGTCCAGATATTGCGGGAGTCAAACACGTTGACCTGCGGCATGCCCGAGGAGGCGACACCCGTGATGATGTCGCGAACGCCATCGCCGGTGTAGTCACCGACAGCGACAGTGACACCACCCCGGAAGGCAACGGGATACGCATTGAATGTGCCGACCTGCCGGAACCCGCTGACGACTCCATTCGAGGCTGTGGGGGAGAAGACGCTGACCGTGGGCAGTCCCCCGGCGCCGCGACCGGCCACGATCTCGGCGAAGCCATCATTGTTGAGATCGCCCGCCGCGACATGCACACCGCCACGGAATGTGTTCTCGAAGGCGAGGAACGACGTCAGCAGGGTGTGCGGGAGATTCGGACGGGGGGTGTAGACATTGACCTGCGGCAACCAGCCCGCGTCGGCGCCAACGACAATCTCATTGGTGCCGTCGCGGTTGAGATCACCAACGGTGAGGCGGGCCCCACCCCGGAAGGTGGCTGGGAACGTGTCGATACTGGAATAGACGCGGCGGGTCAGACCATCGATGAGGCGGAGGGTTGCCGAAATCGAGGGACCGGGAGCGGTGACGATGTCGGGAAGCCCATCGTTGTTGAGATCCCCGGTCGCAATCCGAACGCCACCGCGGAAGGCCGAGCCATATGTGGCGGCAGCATCGATGCGGAACTTGAACCGACCCGTTTCTTCATCGTACACGTCGACAACGGGGAGGGCGGTGCTCGAAGCCTCGGCCCCCACCGCGATAATGCCCACGTGATTAAAGCGTTCGATGCTCTCGAAAGCGACCGGCTTGTGTCCGCTGGTGAAATTCCAGTAGCCGGTGCCGACCGCCGAAATATGGAGCCCATCATTCAGGCCGGCGACCTGAACTCCACCGGGCAGCGGGGACTGGCGACCGGGCACTGCCCCCCGGGTGGTGTCGAGGCGGAGGTAATCTCCTCCGCCCAGCAGGGGTTGGCCTGCGGCCCCGAGCTTGCCATCGATTTTGAAAGTGGTGTCGACGCTCGGGCTGACCGAGAAGACGTTGACATTGTCGGTCGCGGTGAGTTCGAGCCGTTCGAGCTGAGAGCCGGTGTAGTGAACACCGGCGAAGGAGCGTGCCAGCCCGGGAAGTTGGGTGAGGTCGTTGGTGACCGATGACGAATCCATCCGATAATTAAAGCGGGCGACGGTATTGGTGGTGGAGAGGGGAAGTGGAACGGGTGCCCCCGAGCCCCGGTCATTGAGGTGCACGACATCGGAGCCCGCCCCCGCATCAATGCTGACTCGACCCTCGATGAGATCAAGCCGCCCGTTGTTTTCGAGCAGGCTGGCGGCGATGTTGATTTGATCGTTACCGGGACCCGCGTTGACTTGAACGGGAGTTGAGGCAAGGGTGCTGCGGACATGGATGACATCGGCGTTGGTGCCAGCGTTGACCGTCAGCGAACCAACCTGGGCGTATGAGATGCGAGCCGCTCCAGACCGGTCGATGAACGTCGAGGTAACCGTATACAGATTGGCCTGGGGATCCTGCTGGTCATTGAGGATCAGGGTATCGGTGGTCGCGGGGCTGTCGCCGGAAACGGCGAGGGTTCCCAGGATGTCGTCGAGCGACTGGGAGAGATTGCCCACGGCGATGGTGTCGGCCGAGCTGCCCGCCTGGACGACCGTGGGCCCACTGGTGGCACGGACCGTGATGGAGTCCTGGCCGGCGTTCGTGGCCAGCTCGGTCAGGTGAGCGTGGGTGCCCTGGACTTCGAAGGTGTCGGCCCCAGCCCCCAGCGCAATCCGCAGGATCTCCACCGTGCCGTAGGAGATCCCACCCGTCATGCCAAGACCGGCCAGGCTGGTACCGGTGAGAGTGCCAGTGTTGGCGACGGTATCGGCCGTGTCGTCGATGGTGAGGGTATCATCGGTGGCCGGCGATCGAGAGAAGACAGGGCCGTTCCCCTGGATGCTCAGCAGGGCGTTAATCGCGTTGACGTTCCCACCGATGTTCGCAGCCGGGTTGGCCTGTGTGCCGCTGGCATTCGAGCCGACGTGGATCGTGTCGGGATCGTCACCGCCGCTGACGGTGGTCGAACCACTGATGGCGCGGACGTTAACAATGTCGGCCCCGGCGTTGGCCGCGACGCTGGTGGTGCCGGTGTGAGTGCCGGCGATGGTGAAGAGGTCGCCACCCGAGCCGAGGGCGACGCCCAGCGATTCGACGGAACCATAGTTGATACCCCCAGTCATCCCGAGTCCGGTCAGGGTTGAGCCGGTGAGGGTCCCGGTGTTGGTGGCGGTGTCGGCGGTGTCGTCCACCGAG
>CAIUHT010001209.1 GCA_903898975.1 uncultured Planctomycetaceae bacterium | reverse complement strand
TGTGCATGGCATTGCACAGCAGCAACCCCTCGGTCACCCCGCTTTCCCGCACGATCTCCTCGATCTGTGGCGTGATATTGACGAACCCCCTCCGCGACGGAACCTGGAATGTCAGGTACTCGGTCCGAGATTTCATCTTTCACCTGCGCTGATCATGAGACACGCCGGACCTGGGACAGAATCGCACCCCTCGGGACCACGCCCCGCACCCAACAGGGGACGAGTCACTCGGGCATTTGGCCTGTGGGCATCGGAACGGTGATTCCCGGGAAGGCTGTTCACAGGACCGTAGCCAACTCGACTGGGGCCAACTCGGGGATCTGGTACCATTGCGACCTGACACGACGGATGCCGACCGAACTGGGGCCGGATGTGCGACGGGGGGGCATGGGTGCTCCGATTTCAGAGTCTCGGGTCAACCGGCTCGCTTTCGAGGGCTAGCACACCGAACACGCATTCATGCACCCGTCGCAAGGGTTCGTGACGCACGAATCGCTCCAATCCCTCGATGCCGAGGGCGAATTCCCCAAGAGCGAGGGACCGCTTGTGGCCCAGCCCGCGATGCCGCAGTCGCGAAAGGTTTTCGGAGGCAGTGTAATCCGGACCGTAGATGATCCGCAGGTACTCCCGACCACGACATTTGATGGCGGGTTGAACCAGCCCGCGCTGTCCCCGGGAGATAAAGTGATCGGGTTTGACCACCATTCCTTCACCCCCGCGGCCTGTGAGGTCGGTCCACCACCCAATTGCCTCCTCGACCTGGGCCTGGTCGGTCACATCGACCAGCCTGTGGGGGGTTGCCACCAGCAGGTCGGGGGCGGCGTGGCAGATGTTCGCCAGGGTCTGCATGTGCCAAGAGTGAGTCTGATCGGTGTGGACCCGCCCCTCGCTGGCCAACAGGTGGAATGGCGCCAGCCTGTAATCAGCCAGCGACACAACTGGCCAGCAATAGTGCCGGTATGCCGCCACGAACTGCGCGATCTGCCCATGCCGCTGCTGGCAGGTTGTGAGCGCCTGCTCGAGGCTCTCGCGGGACGGTCCTGCGAGGCGTGCCGCGGCGTCGATCAACGAAGCCACCACCTGTGGAAGCGCGGCCTGTCCAGCGGCACCCACCGCCGCATACTGGGTCTTGAGCAGTTCCTGCGCCTTGGCCGACCAAGGCATGAGCTCGCAGTCGAGACAGACCCAGGATGTCTGGAGATCGGTCCAGGTCCCGGCGGCCGCCAGGGCCTCGTGGACCCGCTGGAGCAGCCCGGCTTCGAGCGCCGGGTCGTTGAAGAACCGCCGGCCAGTGCGAGTGTAGACGATGCCCGTCTCCCCGTTGGTCACGCCAAACCGTTCGCGGGCCGCCAGCTCATCCTGGCACACAATCACGATCGCCCGCGAACCCATGTGCTTCTCTTCGCACACGACCTGCGGGACACCCTGCGTGCGGAAGTAGTTGAACGCCTCGGCGGGATGCTCGAGCAGGCCGGGCTCCGCGGTTGTCTCGCTGGGCGACATGGTCGGGGGGAGATAGATCAGCCACTTGGGGTTGGCGGCGAAGCGGCTCATCACCTCAAGGGCCGCCGTCGCGTGCGCGTCCCGGATTGTGACCTGGCCCCGCAGGCGGGTGGACACGATGCGCTTGCCCAGCACGTCATCCAGATCGAGCACATCATCGTGGGCCTGCTGGGCGGTCAGCGTGTCGGCGGGCTTTCCGTCGGGCAGGAAGGGACGGGCCGGTTCGCAGTAGGTGCGGATGGCCGGGACCGAGACAAACTCCCGCTCGGGGTATCGCAGTGCGGTCAACCTGCCCCCAAACACGCATCCGGTGTCGATGTTCACGGTGCGGTTCAGCCACTCGGGTTCGGGAACCGGGGTGTGCCCGTACACCACCAGGGCCGAACCCCGGTAATCGGCCGCCCAGTTGAACCGCACCGGCAGGCCAAACTCGTCGGTCTCTCCCGTCGTTTCGCCATACAGGGCAAAATCGCGGACCCGCCCCGATCCGCGTCCCTGCATCTCGGCTTTCAGCCCGGCGTGCGCCACCACCAGCCCGCCACCATCCAGCACGTAATGGCTCACGAGGCTGTCGAGGAATGCCGCCAGTTCCCGGCAATGAGCGGACCGCAGGGGCTGGGGAAGTTTGTCGATCTCGGCCAGCGTGTTTGCCAGGCCGTGAGTGATCTGCACATCTTTGCCGCGCAGCTTCCGCAGTAGCTTGACATCGTGATTGCCCGGGACGCAGAGGGCGGAGCCGACAGACACCATGTTGTGCACGATTCCGACAGTCTCGAGCACCCGGGGCCCGCGGTCCACGAGGTCGCCCACGAAGACCGCCTTGCCGCCAGCGGGATGACGATAGCACGCCGTGCCCCACCCCGCCGTCACCCCATCAAGGTCGAACCGCTCGTAGCCCAGCTTTCCCAGCAGTGCCTCCAGCTCGTCGCAGCAGCCATGCAGATCGCCGATCAGGTCGAACGGACCGTGCTCGTGGCGCCGATCATTCCACAGCGGGACTCGTTCGACGGTCGCGGCGGTCACCTGCTCGGGACTTTCAAGCACGAACACGTGGCGAAAGCCTTCTCGCGATAGCCCCCGGAGCGAACGCCGCAGTTGCGCGTGATGATTCCGGACAACGTGCGGGCCCAGGTTGCGATCGCTGCGACCCTGGTTCCGCTCCTCGCACAGCCGCTCGGGAAGATTGAGCACGATCGCCACCGGGAGGCAGTGATGCTGCCGGGCGATCTCCACCAGGGGCTTGCGGGACTCGGCCTGCACGTTCGTGGCGTCGATCACGGTCAGCCGGCCCAGCGCCAGCCGCTGCGACGCGATGAAGTTCAGCACCGCGAACGCCTCGCCGGTGACGGCCTGGTTATTCTCGTCGTCGCTGACCAGCCCCCGGCAGGCGTCGGACGAGAGGACCTCGGTCGGAAGGAAGTGCTGGCGGGCAAATGTGCTCTTGCCCGATCCGCTGGGACCAATCAACACGACGAGTGACAGGTTGGGAATCGAGATCTTCATGAGGGCCTCGTGAACACTCCCAGCTGCGTGGGGGAACCCAGGTCGGGATGCTCTGGCCCGACCGCCAGAAACCGAACCGCGTACCCGAACCGGTCCGCCAGCCCGCTCGCCCAGTCCTGGAACTCCCCCCGCGTCCATTCGAACCGATGGTCTGGGTGCCGGAAGCTCCCCGCGGGCAGCGTATCCCAGCAGGCGTTGTACTCACGGTTCGGTGTCGTCAGCACGACCACCCGGGGCTTCGCGAACTCGAACAGCACCCGCTCGAACGCCGACAGCCGGGGGGGGTCGAGATGTTCCACCACCTCGACCACGGCGGCCGCATCGAACCCCTCCAGCCGCCGGTCGCGGTACATCAGCGAGCCGTGGATCAGTTCCAGCCGGTTCGCCTGCGCTGGCGAGAGCCGGTCCACCTTGAGCCGCCGCTGGGCAATTTCCAGCGTGCGGATCGAGACGTCCATGCCGACGATCTGCTCGAACTGCCTGTCCCGCATCAGTTCCCGCAGCAGCTTTCCCTCGCCACAGCCCAGGTCCAAAACCCGCCGCGCCCCACTGGCTCGCAAGGCCGCCAGCACCGCTCCCACCCGCTGCTCATTCAGGCTGATAGGCTGCTCGAGCCCAAGCTCTGGCTCGACCGTCGGCTGCTCGCCGTCGGCCGTTCCCGCGCCCTCCTCCTCCTCCTCGACAAGGCGGGCCAGCGACATCCGGATCAGGCTGGGCTGGTATCGCAGGTAACGCCGGGTGATCTCTTCTTTCTCGGGGTGACTGGCCAGCCAGCCCTCACCACGGGCGAGCAGTTTTTCCATCTCGGCGTCCCCCACCCAATAGTGCTTGCAGTTGTCGAACACGGGCACCAGGACATACAGGTGGGTCAGCAGCTCCGACAACGTCGTGGTCTTCCGCACGGTGACCGCAAAATACGGGCTCGCACCCCATTCAGGAAACCGCTCATCGAGCGGCGCGCGAGCTGCCTCGACCTGATACCCGAGCGGTTCAAACACACGGTGCAGGAATTGCTCGCCCCCCCGGACCGGGAGTACATCAACCCGCGCCGCCAGCGGAATCGCCGTCGTCACCAGCTCGGGCCGATCTTTGCAACGCCCCTGCAGCGCTGAGCCGAACACCTGGGCAATCGCCACGCTGAGGAACGACGAGGCGGCATACGGACGGTCGTTGACGTACTGCGCCAAAACAAAACCCTGGTCGGGGTTTCGGTTGCGGACCAGCCCCACGGAATCAACCTCCAGCAGCAGGCACGCCGAGCATCGCTCCGCGGTCACCTCGGGGTAGTAGACGTGGGCCTTGCCAAAGCTCAACTCGAACGTCTGGAACCGCTCGGGATGCTTGTGCAACAGTCGGCCCAGATCCGCTGCCGGCCTGTGCGTGGTCGAAATTGTCAACAGCATTTGGCGAGTCTCTCGCGGATGATCGACTTTCTGGAGGCCCCGGAAACCTGCCCCGGATGTTTCGGCAGGCCCAGGACAAAACACATCATTACCGCTTTCGCTCCCTTCGTCCGCGCGATCGTACCAACCCCTCACGCCACTTGTCGAACCCTCCCTCCGTCCACATTCCCCTCGCAGGCGCGACTCAAGTCGCCACGATGCGTTATCCTCCCGTTCAGGTCCTCGCCTGCGATCAACGGCTTCTCAGCCCTGTCTCTCGCCACCGAACTAGTGCCCACCTCGCACCTCCCCAGGGTCACAACCCCCTTGCCACCAGGCTCGAGCAGCCGTCCGGCGGCACACAGGTCGCAGGCCCTCCCTCCGTTGCCCGCGGCGTGGACCAATTCTCCATCCACCACTCCAGTCCGTCCTCCTGCAGCCGGCCTTGAGCCCCGTTCCGTGGTTCGACAGACTGGAACCCAGGCGTTGCGAGTCCTTGCAACGGCCGCACTCGAATCGATAGCACTCGTGTCGGGAACACTTGAGTTGCGCTCAGGCCCAGGGGAAATGGCGGGCTCCCGACTGGGTTGAGTCACTTGGCTCACGTCCAGCCGTGTGCCCGTTGTTTCGACGCGGCCCGTGGCTCGACGGACCTGGCCCCTTCATTCCCGTGCGGCACACTCTATGACCTCCCTGACCCAGGTTTATGAAACCGTGCTGTATTCCAGCGATCTTGAGGCTGGCATCGCCTTCTACGCTGGGGTACTGGGGCTGAGCCAATTGCCCCGCATGGGTGACCGTGGGGCGGTTTTTCAGGTGACCGATCAGGCGGTGCTCTTGCTGTTCGACCCAGCCCGCACCATACCCGCCGCCCAGTCGGTCCCCAGTCACGGTGCGGTGGGCGAAGGACACGTGGCCTTCTCTGTTTCCGAACTCGACTCGTGGCGCAGCCGGTTCGCCCACTACGGCATCCCCATCGAACGCGAAATCGAATGGCCCCTCGGGGGCTGCTCGATCTACGTCCGTGATCCTGCCCGCAACTCGGTCGAACTGGTCGCCGGCCGCGTGTGGGATCTCCCCCCACCGCCCGATTCACCGCCCGCCCTACCTCCCCCCAACCCGTCAGTCGCCGCCCCGACTGCCTCCCTCCCGCACTCCGGCGACCCCCTCGACCTGCTGCTGCGGCACAACGCCTGGGCCACCCGCGAACTGCTGAACCGCTGCCAGAGCCTCACCACCGAGCAATGGTACCAACCGTTCCCCATGGGGCCAGGCTCGCTGCACAATATATTCACCCACATCGTCGCGGCGATGCGGTACTGGGCCGACCGCATCAGCGGCCCCCTACGCCCCGTCCGGCCCTTCCTCGACCACACCACACCGCGGCGGGTCGTGGAAGTCGCCCTCCTACTCGAGGATGCCGTGGCCGACCTCGAACTCGCGGCGACCTCGGCCCGCACCCGCGGCCTCGACACCGAGGTCCACCTTACGCTCGGCGGGGTCAACTATCGCTTCACGCTCGCAGCCATGCTGGTGCATGTCACCACCCACGGCATGCATCATCGCGCGCAGTGTCTCAATCTCCTGCGGCACCTCGACGTCGCCGGGATCAGCGACCACCTCCCCGACATCGACGTGCTCGAGTTCCACCACCGGGACCAACAACAGCCTCCCGTCGTGTAAGCAGCCTCGCACTGCCACATCTCCCGTCCCCGCGCGATCCGTCTGAGATTCCGCCCTCAGCAGCTATTCTGCCTGAACCACTATTCTGGCACAGCAGCTATTCTGGCGTAGCCACGCCACTCACCTCGCTCAACGCCTCTCTCTGACCTCGCGGGAATCGACCCATGACCGCAAACCTGCCTCATCGTCCGACTTGGGCCCCCCCTTGCCGGTTCCTGCCACCACTTGGTAGTGGCCGCTGCATCGCTCACCTGTCGGCGTTCTTGCTGGCCCCCCTGTTCCTGCTCGCGCAGACTGCCCTCGCACTCCCCCCCGGGCCGATTCCCCAATGGATCTGGACAAGCCGCGATTGTGCCCTGGGTGCCCCGGTCGAACTCCGGCGGACCTTTGAACTGCAAGCCGCCCTCAGCCAGGCGACGGTCTGGCTGCTCGCCGA
The DNA here is from genome assembly GCA_903898975.1 of uncultured Planctomycetaceae bacterium. GTDB lineage: Bacteria > Planctomycetota > Planctomycetia > Planctomycetales > Planctomycetaceae > UBA10511. The sequence continues at coordinate 11,312 of CAIUHT010001209.1, read as the reverse complement.
CGATCGGGCCACCCTGCTGCTCAATGACCACGAAGTCCTGACCGCCGAGGGGACCCGGCAAATCCGTCCCGTCGACGTCACCCGCTGGCTGCAGCCCGGGAGGAACGAACTGGTGTGTCGGGCGGTGAACAAGTCGGGGGCCGCCGGTGTTGCTCTCTTCCTCACGCTCGAATCCTCCACCGGCTCGCGCGAGGTGCTGGTCAGCGATCCCAGCTGGTTCACCCGTGACGGGGAACTCGAAGTCGAACCGGTCCGCAGCCTGGGCCTGCTGGGCAACCTTCCCTGGGGGAACCCCGATGGGGAGTCTGAGGATTACTACCAGTGGAAGAAGGCCCTCGGCCAACCCTTGGCTCACGCCGCGACACAGGTCGTCGTTCTGCCCGGCTTCGAGGTCGAGTTGGTCCGCAGTTCGGCTCCGGGCGAAGGGTCGTGGGTCAGCCTGACATTCGATCACCGCGGACGGATCATCCTGGGGCGGGAGGGGAAGGGGCTGCTGCGTTACAGCCTGCCTCCGGTCGATTCCCTCGAGGTCATCAACGACTCTCTCGAAGAGTGCCGGGGGGTGCTGGCGGTCGGCCGGTCGCTGTTCGCCAACGCCAACAACTCGCGGGGACTGTATCGACTGCGCGACACCAACGATGACGACCGCTACGACGAGCAGACGCTGCTCCAGCAGACCGCCGGGGGAGTTGGGCATGGACGCAACGCCCTCGCGCTTGGTCCCGATGGCATGGTCTATTCCATTCATGGCAACAATGTGCGGGTCAATCCGGACGATGTTTCGCCCCTGTCGCCCCTGCGACACTTCGCCGAAGACGCGCTGCGTCCCTGCGACTGGGACCGCTTTCTCTTTGACGCCGACGCCAAGGTTCCCGCAGGGCACGTGGTCCGCATCGACCCGAACGGCGGGCGATGGGAGCTGGTCGCGGGGGGCTTCCGCAATCCGTACGGGCTCGCCTTCAATGCCGAGGGGGAACTGTTCACGTTTGATGCCGACAATGAAGGGGACCTCGGCACCCCCTGGTACCGCCCCAATCGCGTGCACCACATCCTGCCTGGAGGGGATTACGGGTTTCGCCAGGGGACGGCGAATCGCGATCGCGGCTTCGCCGAGCATCTCCCCGCAGTGGTGGACATTGGCCTAGCCTCTCCTACTGGGGTGAAGTTTGGCACGCACAGTGACTTTCCAGGGCGGTACCAGCGGGCTCTGTATGTGCTCGACTGGTCTTACGGACGGATCTATGCAGTGCATCTGCTGCCGCAGGGGGCCGGCTATGCGGCGACCGTCGAAAAGCTTGTTGAGGGGTCGCCACTCAATGTGACCGACCTCGCGTTCGGCCCCGATGGCAGCCTGTACTTCACCACGGGAGGCCGGGGAACGCAGTCCGGGCTGTATCGGGTGCGGGCGACGGGTGCGGACACGCCGGGGTTGTTGGGGGACGAGCGAACCGATGCCGGGGCGACCGACACCGCCCGGCGACTCAGGCGGCAATTGGAGTTCTGGCAGAACCGCGAGGGGGAGGTGGGGCTCGAGCTGGCATGGGCCTGGCTCGGCAGCCGGCAGCCGACGTTGCAGCACGCCGCTCGAGTGGCGCTCGAAGCGCAACCGGTCGAACGCTGGCAACAGCGGGCTCTCGAAGCCGACGCGACGGGAGAGCGGGGAGCGGCGGCGGCGCTGGCCCTGGCCCGAGTCGGTCCCGCGAGCGTGCGGGAGGAGTTACTGGCGCACCTGGCCGAGCCAACGTTCACAGCCGACCGCTGGTCGCAACTGACCACTCCCCGCCGGCTGGCGGTGCTGCGGGCGGTCAGTGTCTCCCTGGCGCGGATGGGGCGGCCCGGCCCGGTGGTTGGGGCCGAGTGGGCCCGCCGGCTGGAGCCGCTGTTTCTAGCCGAGCCCGGCCAGCGATGGTCGCCCGACGCCTCTCTGGTCGAGCAGTGGCTGGCCGAGCTGCTGGTCTACTTCGACTCTCCCACGGTCGTGCCGCGGGCGCTGGCGTGGGCCGAGACGCTGGAATCACCTGCCGAGCGATTGCGGGTGCTGTTCGTGTTGCGGAGCGCGACGCGGGGCTGGACTCCCGAGCTACGCCGGCAGGCGTTCGAACTGCTCCGCGGGCTCGACCAGCACACGGGGGGGAACCTGTTGCCGGTGGCGCTCGATGCGCTGCGGAACGAGATGTTGTCGCAGAGTCCGGAGGGAGAGCGCCCACAACTTGAGCGGCTGTTTGCGGAAGGGGAGGATTCCTTTGGGGACAGCCAGAGAGAGCTGGCCGGGCAGCCGGTGGTAAAACGCTGGCAGGTCGCCGATATCGACGCAATCCTCGCGACGGGGCACACGCCCAATGCGGAAGCGGGAGCCCGGCTGTTTGAGCGAACGCTGTGTGTGCGGTGTCACCGGCGAAACGGGCGGGGCGGGGTGGTGGGGCCCGAGTTGAGCGGCGTGGCCAACCGATTCGGCCCGCGTGACCTGCTGGCGATGATTCTTGATCCGAGCCAGTCGATTGATGAGAAGTATCAGCAGACGCATGTGGAAACGCGGGAGGGCAAGGTGGTGGTGGGACGGGTGGTGGGGGGAGATGACAAGCAGCTGCTGCTGGCGACCGACCCATTCCGACCGCGGCAGACCACGCGGATCGCCCGCGAGACAATCGCCGGGCAAGAGAAGTCAAAAACCTCCCCCATGCCCGGCGGTCTGCTCGACACGCTCCGCGCGGAAGAGATTCTCGACCTGCTGGCCTACCTGCGGGGGAAATGACCCGTCGCCGCGAATCCAACCCCACGTCTCTTCTCTCCTGCGAGACCCGCGCCGCGCAAACCCCAAGGCTCCGTCGCGGGGAAGGGGTGGGGGGCGGTGGACCATCAGGTTGCCGTCGCGGCGCTGGCCTGCGAATCGTTACTCCAGCGACCACACGACCCCTCATCCGGCCTGCGGGGACCTTCCCCCCAGGGGGAAGGATCTGTTGGGGTCGATTCTTTGGGGGGTGTAGCGACCTCGATGCTTGGGAGCGGTGGTTTCTTGCCCAGGCGTCACCTCCCGGCGGCTACTCTTGAAGACTGCGGGCCAGGCGAAAGCCGAGGTTGTTGTTTCGCTGGACCGGTATGCTGCGGCTCCGACCTGAGGAATGGCAACTGTTGGCGCGGTACCGCCAGGACCCCCCTCGGAAGACGCGGTCGGAGGCGGTCTGCGGCCCCGTAGGATCGATCTCCGGCCCGCTTGCGGGGTAGGCCCCACCCCAATCGTGCACCCACTCGGCCACTCCGCCATGCATGTCCCACAGGCCGCGCAGACTCGGGATGCGACCCCGCCCTTCATGGAGTTGCTCCCCACTATTCCCTTCGAACCACGCAAAGCGGTCCAGCAGCCGCACATCGCTTCCAAACCCGTAGACCGATCGTCCCGCCAGACCTCGCCCCCCCACCACCGCCAGGCTGCGTGACGCCACCTCCCATTCCGCTTCCGTCGGCAGCCGATAGCCCCGTCGCCCCAACTCCACTGGCCACTCCCGCGGTGACGCCTGAAATCTCGCATCGGGCTCCCGCTCAAGCCCCTGCAACTCGGCTGAGTTGGGTGCCCCGTAACTCTGGTCCAGCTCGGGTAGCCCCGCTTGCTGACCCAGCCACCGGCAATACCCAACCGCCTCGTACCACACCACCGCCGCCGCCGCGGTGCCCGGTTGTCCGTTCAGCCGCTGAAATACCGGCAGATGCGCAGGAGCAAACGCCAGGTACTCCTCAAAAGTCACCTCCCGATCGAGCAGCGCGAACGGGCGGGTCAGCTTGACGGTGTGCGGTGCCTCGTCACTCGACTGCTCAGACGCCTCCTCGACCGAACCAATCTCGTACTCTCCCGGCGGGACAACAATGAACGTCATCGCGATCTGTTTCCCTGGCAACTGCCCGGCACCCTCGCCAAGCGGCGGCTGGATCTCGACCACTTCGGTGTACCATTCCCGCCCTGGCACATATTTCACTTCCAGCCGGTCGATTTCTGCGGCCCGCTCCTTCGCCCCCCATTGCCGCAGCAGCCATCCCGCCGCTCCGTGCACCGTGGAACTGGCGTCGTTGCGATACCACTCCACCACCTGCTCCAGCCTGGCGTCCCGCTCAGCCGCCGGCACCTCGCTGAAGGGGTACTCTCCCAAGGCGACCAGGAGCGCGTACCGCACCTGCGGTGTGTACTTCCCAGCCGGAGCGGCAGTGACCTCATCGAGACAAGCCAGCAGCGTTCCCACTGGCACCCCCCGGGGTCGGCAGGCAAACAGGAACTGCGTCAACGCTTCCGAGTCATCGGCCATGTCGCACACCTTGAGCGCCGCCGCCCGCTCGCCCAGGCGCATCAACGTCGCCGCCGCATTCGCCCGCTCTCGCCCCAGCGTGATCCGCGTGACCGGACGTTTGTCGGGCGTCGAGACAAGTGCCGCCTGCGTGGCCAGCCTCGCCCGGCTCTCCACAGTCAGCCCACTCTCAAACGCTGGATACAGGATGTGGAACTGCTCGGGCGTAGCCCGGGTGAGCAAGCGGGCCAGTCGCTCGCTGTCGGTCCCGGCATAATCGACCACCGCTGTCGCCGCCGCGTTGCGCTGTCCCTTGTCGGCCGACTCGTCGACCAGCTGGCGCTCGATTTCGTCGAGCAGCAGCGGGGCGATGGGCCGCAAGGCTTTGCGCAACTCTCCATGAAACTCGGGGTTCGATGCGAGTAACTGCTCGGCCACCAGCTTCGCATCGCCCGCCATCCAACTCTCGGGCAGTGGCGTTCCACTGTCAGCCTGAGTGAACTTCTCCCCCGGGGCGAACCCGGCCAGGACCATTCCCGCCCTCAGTCGTCGGCTGGGTGGGTTCTGCACATCCCGGAGTTCACTCCAGAGTGGCCCGACCAAGGTCTGTTTGTAGTCTGCGAGCAATTGCCGGGTGGGCAAAAATTCGGCGAGCGGTCCCGCCAGCAGGCGTTCGCGCAACGGGTCAAGCTGCGACTGGTCGCCTGCAAGCGTGAGCCGGGCAAGTCGCTCGGCAGTCTGGGGCGCGCGGCCCCCCGCGGTGGCCGCTTCAAAGATTCGAGCAAGCTGCTCGTTGGCCACCTCTGCCGCCCGGGGCTCGCGGAGGGGGGTCAGCACCCGCTCCCAGTCGGCGGGCTGCGCCGTTTCGAGCTGTTCCACCGTCGCCGCAATGTCGAGCGCGAAGCGCTCCTGCTCGCGGGCAAGACGTTCCTGCGCGCGACTTCGGCTCCATCCCCAAGTGCCGGCGGCCACCGCGAGCAACACCGTCAGCAGCATCGCGACATGTCGACCGTGCACCACCGCCGCCCGCGTTAATAGCGCCCGCTCGGGCTCGCTACACCGGCCTGAGTCTGTGAGCCGGCGGATTCGCAGGTGCTCGTTCCAGGTCGGCAAATGACGATCTTCGCGTTTGACATTCCACAGTGCCGATCGCTCGGCCAACAGCAACTCGGCCCGCCCCTTGGGGGTCTCCCGCTGCTTTCGCTCGAGCCATTCGCGCAGCGCCGGAACGAGGTAGTCGTGAGCCAGCTGATACTGGGCCGCGCCCCCGTTCTGGTCACGTCCCGTTTCGGTTGCCGTGATCAGCCTTAGATCGCCATCCAGGATCGCCAGCGTCTCGGTCAACTGCCAGGAGTCCGACGGCACCTGGGCCAGTTCGGCCAGCTCGCTCAGCGTTCGCTGATGCCCCTTGATGTTGGTCCCCGGGAGGGGCAGCAACCCGCGCAACACCCGCTGAGCCCACTCACTCACCTCGCGGTACCGCGGATTGCCACTCCCGTCGCCCAGCGTCTCTTCGAGAAATGCCGCGCCAATTCCCGCGGTTCCGCCCAGTGCCGCCAGTGTCTCCGGTTCCCACCGCTTCCGCTTCATCAGGTCGGCGAACAGCGCCAGCCGGACGGGAACCACCTGTCCATGCTCGGCCAGCAATTCGCTGGCCTGCTGACAGAACGCCTGCTGCGCTGCGGAGAGCTCGGCGGGGGGACGCGGCAGCGCACCGTAACCCCGCCCCAGCTTGACCAGCACCTGTTGGGCGTGCTCCACATCGAACAGGTCGGAAGTCCGCCAGTTGTGGTTCTCGACCAAGGGAATGTCGAGCCTGCGGAGCAGCCGGTTGGTGGCCACCCCAAAGTCATCCCGCACCAGCAGCAGCGTCTGCAACCGTCGTCCATCGCAGTGACCCAGGGCTCGCACCAGGTCAACACTGGCCGAGATCGGGTGGGAATTCAGCCACTGCTCGAACTGGTCCAGCACCAGCACCGTCTTGACGGGGCCTTCCTTTCCGGCCCGTTTCCGCACCCAGCAGAGGGCCTCGACCACCGACAGATCGGGAGGCAACGCGGAGATCTGCGCGCGAAGTTCGCGGACGAGTTCCTCTTCGGTGCGATCGGGCGTGGCCTGAAGATAGACCCGGCAGATCTGGTGATTCAGCCGCGGCAGCACGCCAGCCCGCACCAGCGAGCTTTTCCCCGAGCCCGACGGGCCCAGCACCAGCCCCACGCGAAAGGTCTCGCTGGTCGAGTCGAGGCGATGCTTCCAGAACGCGACACTGTCGGGCAATCCGTCCCGGTCGAGTTGGCCGGGGAGCAGATCGAGAAAGATCTGGGAATCGTCGCCAGTGAAGGCCCGCAGACCGGGGGGAGTCACCACTGCCTCGACCGGCGGGTCGATAACCGCGCCGGACAGCCGCTGCCCGCGGTTGCTCCAAGCTTCGAGATCGACCATCAGTTCGGCGGCATTTCCGTACCGGTCGGACGTCCGTTTCTGCAGCAGCCTCAGGCAGATCCGCTCGAGTTCCGGGGGAAGATCGGGCCGCACTTCGCGGGGAGGGGCCGGGTCGCGCAACACGATGGCCTGGATGACGTCACTGATTCGGCGGCCGCGAAACGGGAGTTTGCCGGTGAACATCTCGTAGGCGATGATCCCAAGCGAGAACAGATCGCTGCGACCATCCAGCGTCTGGCCATTCGAAACGGCCTGCTCGGGGCTCATATACGCCGGGCTCCCCGCAGGGACGGCGGCCAAGGAATCATCCTCGCGGACCGCGAGCCCGAAGTCGGCAAGATACGGGGCCTTGGTCGCCGCGTCGATCAGGATGTTCGCCGGTTTGACGTCACGATGAATCAGGCCCGCGGCATGCGCGTGCAACAAGGCATCGGCGATCGCCCGCAGGATGGCGACCGCCCGGTCGAGCGTGGGCAGTCCCTGCTTCAGCTCGGCCTGCAGCGTCCGCCCATTCACATACCCCGAGACCACATAGATCGCACCGTCGGGCATCCGCCCCACGTCATGCACTGGCACCAGGTGCGCATGATGCGGCAGACTGGCGACCGTCCGAGCCTCGCTGCGATACAGTTCGGCGTCAGCGGCGGTCTGAAAACGTCCGGGGAGGGGCACCTTGATGGCGACTTGCCGACGCAGTTCTCGATCGAACCCCAGCCAGACCCGACCGTAATTCCCCTCACCAAGCAACCGATCGAGGCGATAGCGGTCACCCAGGATCACCGCCGAACCATCGACGGTGATTGAACCGGTAACCCCTGCCACGAACGGCACACCCCGCCCGTCGAGGCTCTCGGAATCGGAAGTTAACGACCGGGGTGTTTCGGAACCGACCCGACCACCATTCAACGCACCCGGCAAGTCGGAAAGTCTTTCGCGGGCCAGCCACTGCTCGGCTGGCTGATCCAGATCGGGCAGCGGCGGCAGCTTTTCGAGCCGGGCGGGAGGAGATTCCGAACCCGCTGCTCCCTCGACAACAGCCCCCCCACCGGGCCGCTCTTGGGCGGAGGGGAAGGCAAGCGGTAACTCGGCGGTCACATTCGACGGCAGACCCAACTGATCGGCGAGTGCCCGCTGACAATCCCCGTGCCAGGCGAGCAGCCGCATCTGTTCAGCCAGCGACAGCTCCACATGCCGGGCCCAAAAATCCCGTAAGTCGGGAGCTCCCTCCGCAGTCTTCCAGAGCGTGACGAGTTCCGACCAGGCTGCGTGTTGAGACACGACTCCAAGCTCCACACCACGGGAATTGCCAGACCAACGCCCCCAAAGCGAATGATAGAACGCCCGGTTGGGGAGTGCGAATGAACCAGCGAACGAGTGCTGTCCCGGGCTCATCGCGTTGACCGCACTGGACACGAAAAGCGTTCCCAAGTGCTCAGGCTTGCCACTATACGTAACTGGCAGTGGCCAGGAAGGAGTCAAGGTCTTCGGGGCACGCAAGCCAGCCCCGTGGCGGGCCGGTGGTGTGCTGCGCGAATGGATCCTGCCCGCCCATTCATCGGCTCTAACGACCTATGGCCTCTTGCCGTCGGCTCTCGCTCGTACAGGGTGGAACCGAGTGGGGCTTACTCGTGGCCAGTCCGCCCCTCGCGAGAGCCGCTGGACCGGCTGGCGGTTAAGACAGGTTCGCCCCGAGGGGAAGGCGGACAGTGGGAGACACCGTCGCTCTCATCAATGGCGTTGGTGTGGTCAGCCCTGAGCCGCTGGAAAAGGCCCTCAAGGCCTCTGGAAGCACGGCCAGATTTGAGTTCTGAATGTCCGCAGTCAACAGGACGTCGAACTTCAGGTCGAGTGACATCTCACAGCCCGTGACCAGCAGGCCCGGTGAGCGCCTGGCCTGTTCGGCATGGCGGGTCCGACGAGTGTGTGTTCCACCCGGATCCGAGGCTTTACACGTATTGCCGCTCGAGCATGGCTGCGGCGGTTTCATCCAGTTGGTCGGCTCGACGCACCTCGTCGAACCGCTCGAGCAGATCCTCGGGGGTCAGTTTCTGCTTTTCGGCACCGCGGAAATCGTGCAGGACCCGCCCGCGCACCATCATGATGAGCCGGTCGCCCAGGCTCGCCGCCTGAGAGCACGACCTGGTGCGACCCCTGTCGAATGGAGGCGTCGAGCGTGTCATTCAGGTGCCCCGCCCACTCATTATCCAGGCGACCGATGATCCGCATCTCGAGAAGGTCACCCTGCCGCTCGGTCGTGATTTTCATGGTCGCAACTCCCGAGTCGGTGACGCAACCACAACGCGGGCGGGATGTTTGTTCGCGGTCAGCCGGCGCGAACCGTCGATCGATCGCGGGCGATCGGTCGACCGATCGGGGGGGACTGGCTCAGCCCGGCTGGTCGTGGGGGCAGGGGGCTGGTCAGGCGACCGCCGGTGCTCCCCGGTCTCGTCCACATACGCCTCGGCGTTCTGCAACACATCGACGGGAACCTGCCAGGTGGGCTCGAGCGTCTTGGCCGTCACCTTGTTGACTAACTCGGTGTTGGTCAGCGACCACTCATCCGCCCTGCGGGTACCCTCCCCCCCCGGGGGACAGTGCCGTTGGTGGTCAATTCTTTGGGGGTGTGGTGACCGGGATGCTTGGGGGCGGTGGTTTCTTGCCCAGGCGTCACCTCCCGGCGGCTATTCTTGAAAACTAAGGGCCAGGCGAAATCCCAAGCGATTGCTTTTGCTGCGAACGCCTGGCGTGTCCTGGCGGCGTGCTGCCGCGCGGCAGATCCCGGCTCGATAGCGCCATGACCCACCGCGAAAGACCCGGTCCGTCCCCTCGGTCGTCACTTCCGGATCGTTTCCGCCTGGCAATTGGTTGGCGTACCAATCCCGACACCATTCCGCCACGTTTCCGTGCGTGTCATAAAAACCCCAGGCATTGGGCTTCTTCAACCCAACTTCATGGGCGTATTGCTGTCTGTCGGTGTTGCCCGACCACCAGTCGTGCTCACTCAACATCGCGCTGTTGTCGCCAAAGGAGTACGCTGTCTTTGTTCCCGCTCGGCACGCATATTCCCACTGCGCCTCGGTCGGCAACGTGTAGTTCAAACTCTTCGGCAGCCGGCCGGCCTCCCGCTCCTGCTCCGTCAGTCTCCTCGCGAACTCCGTGGCCTCCTCCCAGCTGATGTGCGTCGCCGCATACCGTGGGCCCTCCTTGACCGACTTTTGACCGCGCCATGGGGTGCTCCCCATCACGCGTTCCCATTCACCCTGCGTGACCTCGTACTTGCCCAGCCAAAACCCCTGTGTCAGGGTCACCGGAACCTGTGCTTCGTTGTCGTAGCGGTCCGCTTCCGACTGCGGACTGCCCATGTTGAACGTTCCCGGGGGGCACCAGCCAAGCTTCATCTGAAGGCCGTTGTCATCCCGCTCTTCACCCGCTCGCGCACCAATGGTGTTGCGAGTCGCTGGCAACTGACCCAAAACAATGCCCGGAAGCGCGGTACCAATCACAACTGTGATCAGCAGCAGGATCGTCGACCGGTGGTACTTCGGAAGCATCGTGCACTCTTTGCCGGCCAAGACATCGTCTGGGAGGGCGCTGTGTCGACTCGGCCCTCCCTCCACACAAGTGCAGTCCAGGCGAAATCCGCGGTGGCTGTTGCGCAGGGCGTCAAGATAACGACTCAGTCCTGAGTGACGCAACGCCTTGACCAATCGAGCCGTTTCGCTGTGTTTGGACGTGCCGTGGAGGTTGCTCAGCGGATCGAGTCAGGCCCGATGACGCGCTGGACTTGGACCGACCTCACGAATTGAACCGTGGATCACAAGCGGCTGAGCACCGGGGAGGGCGTCAACTCCGACGCTTGGGGCCACTCTGGACGAAATCCCGCCGCTTGAGTTTCACCATGCGACCATCGGGATGGTGCCAGACGATTCCTTCGAAGTCGCAGGCGACGAGGTAGTCGCGGAGCCCGGCGTAGTCGCGGGGACAGTCCGTCAGCACCACGCTGCCGTGTCGGATCAGGACGTGCGTCTCACACTTCTCGGGATTCCCCTGAACCTTCGGACCGCACAGCTCATAGGTCCCGTCTGGGATGCCGGGGCTCGCATCGAAAGCTTCACGGAACCAGCGATCGTCTGGACCGTCACCGACAGGGACCCATCCGGGCCAATGGCCGGTCCTCTGATCGGGCTCCTGCGCTGGCTCAAAACCGACCGGCGTGGGCTTGCCCCCTTTCGCGTCGTACCGCTTGTAGAGTCGACCGTCCCGCACCATGCAGCATGTGCCATCATGCTTGCGGGTCGCAAGCCCCTCGCCGGCGAGAACCCACTCGGCCCCGGGCATCACTTCATTGCGGGCCAGGTCATCGCTGCCGTAGTTCCGCTGAAAGAGCGTAATCATCTTCCGCATCGCTTCCTCACCTCTTGAAAAACTGGCTTGATCTCAGCTCACGCAGCGTCACAGGCTGCCGGGACTGTGGGCGGAACTTGCCGCAACAAAACCCGGCGCGTCACTCCGAAACTGCTTATTTGTCAGCTCACCCGCCACCTTCTTGCAGGCTCTGACCAAAAGGTAAATTGCGATGAAGACATCGTCAATCTCGGG
>CAIUHT010001208.1 GCA_903898975.1 uncultured Planctomycetaceae bacterium | reverse complement strand
GCCGCATCGCAGCCGGGCTGTGCACGGCGACGCCCCGCCGGTTGACCGCCCAGTTCGCTTCCTTGGCCCGGCTACTTGGGCCGAGCCGGCACGCCGCCTGAGCAGACCCCCGGCAACCGGCAGGCCCCCCTCGCTCAGTCGGGCTCTTGGGGAGCCAGCCCCGATCCCCCCGGATCGCCACCGCTCCAATCGAAGTCATCGCCCGATTCGTCGGGCGCATCGTCGCCCGCATGCGAATAGCGACTCACTCCATCGCGGGTGATCAGCAGCAACTGCTGGCAGAGAGGGTGGTCCATCACGCCGTAGTCGTTCGCCACCCGCACCCGGACATGTTCGACCGCCTGCTCGTCATGCAGACTGATGGCGACCAACAGATCCCGACTGGGGACACCCACCGCCAAAGGCGAGCCCAGCTCATCCCGCAGCCTTTCCAGGAATGTTTCCGAGAGCAATCGCGTGGCGTTGTAGGCGTCGGGACGATTGGGCAGCAGCAGCCGGGGACCGTCGGGCTCGCCCGCCACGGTGATCTCCATGGGATTGGCTTCAAAATGCGACTCGAGGTTCCGCAACGCCAGGCCGTGCAGCCGTTCGGGGGTCCAGCCCCAGCCGGCCAGCAGTTCGCGGCGAATGAACCAGTACGAGTGCTCCTCGTCGACCACATACAGCACCACCATCCCGGCGACCCAGGGGGAGGCGACCGTTTCACCCAGCATCTCGCGCCAGGCGGGCTCGGGGTAGAGCATGGGCAGAATGCGCTCGCGGACCTCTTCCAGCTGCGGGGGTTGCCCGCGCTCGGCCAACCGCCGGGACAGTTCCAGAGACTCGATGGTGGGGAGGAGAATCTCGTCGAAGCGTTCGGCGTAAAGCTGGTACTGCCGATAGGCGTTGTCGAGGTTCAGCAGCGAGTCATCGACGCGGACCCGCAGCTGGTTCTCAATCTTGCAAACTGCGGAGGGGAAGCGTTGCCGCAATAGTTCGGCCACCCGAGCAGTGAACAGCAGGGCCGGTTCGGCGGGGGTGGGGCGAATGACCAGCGATTCGATGATGAGCGAGGCAATGGTGGCCGCCTCATGATCGACCGGGTCGGAGCAGAGAAAGACCCCCGTCAGCAGGAGGTGCTGCTGGCGGGCGGCCCACATGGTCCAACGACGCCACTGGGGTCGCTCCAGCCAGCGGCGGTACCAGGGCTGCCGGGGACCGGGGACCGCCTCACCCTGCAGTCCCACCACGGTCGCCCCCCACGGGGGAGCGTCGCTCTCGCGGACGTGGCGGACGCGAGCGAAGGCGGCCCGAGGATCGATGAGACGCCGCAAGGGCGTCTCGACGGGCCGCAGATCCCAGGTGGCGATGAGAGACAGTGTCCCCCCGCCGTCCGGGGCGGTCAGGTCAAAACCGTTCCCGGTCGTCTCCACCTGCCATCCCGGAGGATGCCAGAATTGAAACCACTGACACGGCCCGGTCTGTTGCACCCAATGGGCCGGTGGCGATTTGGTCAAGCGAGTCCCTCTCCGTTTCCCGTCAGGCAACGACCGCACCTCAACCCGGCCACTTGACGGGGCCGATTTATTGTTGTCCCTGTCGTCCACGTTTTCCACTACGGGTTGTTTCGACCTGGGCAGGCCACCAGCGGAGGACTGAAACCCGGCAGAATCGCTGTGGTCAATCGATTCCGCGATCGGCGGGGCGGAAACTTGGGGGCGGAAACCTCGGGGTGCTGGATCGCTGACGGGGGACTGCCTGGTCGCCTCGGGGCGACCGCTGGCGACACACAAACGGCGATGTTGGTGGGTCGAGACCCCCCTGCTCTCAAATCTCTCTCGACCGAACCGACGCCTGCCGGGAGGGGCACGGGCTTGAACCGCTGCCCGCCCCCGCTTGCGCCTTGCGACCGGGACGTGTTAGAATCGGAACCACCCGTTCCACCCCATCGGCCTGATTATTCGCTTCCGTCCGCATGACACTGCTGCACCCCGCCCTGCTGGCTGGATTGGCGCTGGTCGCCGTCCCCGTGGTGCTGCACCTCTTAATGAAGGCCCGCCCCAAGCCGCTGGTCTTCCCCGCCCTTCGACTGCTGCAGGAGCGGACGCAGACCACCGCCCGACGGTTGAAGCTGCGACACCTCTGGCTGCTGGCCCTGCGGATGGCGGTCTTGGCCGGCCTGGTGCTCGCCTTGACCCGTCCCCGGCTCCCAGCCGGGGACTACGCCCTGCAGGCCGGCGACTGGATTCGACTCGCGCTGGCGGGCCTGCTGGGGGTGGGGGCCTGGGCCTTCGCGGAATGGTTCACCCGCAGGCAGTCGCTACCCCGTCATGCGCTGGCCTGGCGACGGTCGCTGTTGCGCAGCGGGGCGGTGCTGCTGGGATTGCTGGCCTTGCTCCTGCTGTTCTGGCCCGCCTATCAGCGGCGGGTGACGGCGTCGTTCCTGGCCCCGGCCCCGAGTGCCGACGAATCGCTCCCCGTGACGGCGGTGCTGATCTTCGACACCAGCCTGAGCATGGAGTATCAGCAGGAAAGCCAGACCCGACTCGACGTGGCCCGCAAACTGGCCACGCAGCACATTCGCAGCTTCCCCGCCGGCAGCCGGGTGGCGGTCTGCGACACCCGCGACCTCGACCCCATCCGTTTCCTTCCCGACACCGCTCTCGCCCTCAAGCGGATTGAGCAGCTGGCGATTTCACCTCGCACGCAGCCCGTGGAAGCTCGATTGCTGCAGGCACTCGACGCCCATGTGGACGATCGCAACGAGCAATCGCGGCTGAATGGCACTGACGCGGCGGGAACCGGAGGGGCAGCGCCGCCGGCCGAAGCCGGCGCCGAGCCAGGGACTGAAGCCCCCGACCCAAGCACGCTGCGGGAGATTTACCTGCTGACCGATCTGACCGCCGGGGCCTGGCAGATTGACGGTCACGACCGCCTGAAGGCGCGACTGGCCGAGGTCCCGACCGTCGCCTGCCACCTCATCGATGTGGGGGTCGAATCGCCCAACAACCTGGCGATCACCGGCATCGAACTGGAGGCTGAATCGGTCGCGCTCGGAACGGATCTGCCCCTGCGGGTCACTGTGGCTGGGGTCGGCACGCTGCTGGGGAAACGGACCGTGGAATTGCACCTGCTGCAACCCGATGGCAGCCTGACCCGGCAGGGAACCCCGCAGGAACTGGACGTGGTGGAGGGGACCGCCTCGGTTGCGCGCTTCAACCTTTCGGCCACGCAGCTCGGGGGGGTGCAGGGCGAAGTCCGGCTGGTTTCGAGCGACCCGCTGACCTTCGACGACACCCGCCACGTCACCCTGTTGGCCCACGAGCCTCCCGGGGTCTGGCTGATCTCCGACTCGGCGGCTGAAGCCCGCTTCGTGCAAGAGGCCCTGGCACCGGGACCGTTGGTGGCGGCCGGGCAGGCTCAATACCGATGCGAACTCGCGAGCCCATCGCGCCTCGCCGACGGAGTGCCTCCCACGACCGGCCTGGTCTGCCTGCTGAATATCGCCAGCCCGGGAGATGCGGGTTGGCGACGGTTGGGCGAGTTTGTCGAGCGGGGGGGGAGCCTGTGGATCATCCTGGGCGACCGGGTGTCGCATGCCGCCTACCTGACGGACGAGGCCCGCAAGGTGTTGCCGGCCGAACTGGCCGCCCCGCTGTCATTTCGCCCTCCCGAATTTCTCGATATGCCCCGGGCGGCACATCCTGCGTTGCGGCGGTTCGCCGACTGGGGCTCGGCGGCGCTGTCGGCCGAGCCCATCCTGCGTTACTGGCGGGTCGATCCGGCCCCGGATGCCTCGGTGCTGGTGCGGTACACCGATCCCCGGCAGGGGGCCGCCCTGCTGGAGCGAACTGTGGGCCGCGGGCGCGTGCTGCTGCAGACCACCCCTCTCGATCGCCGGGGGTGGAACGACCTCCCCGTGGCGGGCTGGGAGTATGTCGCGCTGGTGGATCAGCTGGCCGCCTGGCTGACTCCTCAATCGCGACGCCGGGGCAATTTCGAGTTCCCCGCGGAGGTGCGACTGGAAGTGACGCCACAAGCCGTGGCGACCTCACGGTTGCTGCGGCGGCCGAATGGCGAGCAAGCGCTGCAGGAGATTGCCGCACAGACCACCACGGTGGTGCTGAAGGACCTCGACCAGGTCGGCAACTATCGGCTGTTGCCGGGAGAACAGTCGGGGGCGACCGATGCGCCCGCGGGACCGGGCCACGAGTCGGCCTCGGCGGCGCAGTTGTTCAGCCTGAATGCCGCGGCGAGCGAGAGCCAGTTGACCCGCCTGGGCTCGACGGAGCTGGATCAGCGGCTGGGAGCCGAGCGCTACGGAGTGACGCGGACCCTGGAACAGCTGGAGCGTCGAGTGCGGGCGGGCCGACAGGGGCGGGAGGTGTTTCCCTGGCTGGTCACGCTGGTGGTGCTGGTGTTTGTGGCGGAACACTGGTTGTCGAACCGGTTCCACGATGGAGGGGCGTCTAAGGGAGAGACGCGGGAGGGCGATGCGGCGGGTCGTGGAGGGGCGGGCGCCCAGCCCGCGGCGACTTCACGAGCTCCCTCGGCCAGGGAACCGAGTGCCGCCTGGGGGGCCCGGGC
>CAIUHT010001207.1 GCA_903898975.1 uncultured Planctomycetaceae bacterium | reverse complement strand
GGACTTCGCAGCTCGACCTGCGGTTTGCGAAGACCATTCCCTTCGCCTGGAAGAGCGACACCTGGTACACGGTGAAATTCCAGAGCGAGACCAGCGACGGCAAGGTGACGCTGCGGGGGAAGGTCTGGGTGCGCGGCGAAGCCGAGCCCGCCGACTGGACCATCGAGGCGGTTGACGAAACCCCCAACCTGCAGGGGAGTCCCGGATTGTTCGGCAACGCGAGTGACGCCGAGATCTTCATCGACAACGTGACCGTCACCCCCAATCCGGCCGGCTGACGGTTGTTCTCTCCGCCCGCCCGCAGCCGGGAATGGCTCCCGGCCGCGGGGAGCGGGGGCTGCGAATTCGGACACAAATCATTTCCGGTCGGCAGGCCCGACCTCCATTGCCGAGGATCTTCCGCGATGCGACTGTCTTTCTCCCGTTCTGCGTTTGTCTCGGGCGTGCTGGCCGCGTTGGCCCTGTCGGGACTGGACGCCGTGGCCCAGTCTTACGATCCAGTGGCCGCGGCGGCCGCTGCCAACGCCAAGCTGGGCAATCAGCCCGGCGACGCCCCGCAACTGGGGCTGAGCCACCTGCGAAACAATGTGACCAGCTCGGTGCTGCCGCTCGAGTGGGATATGAAGACGGGGAAGAACGTGAAGTTCTCGGCTCGGCTGGGGTCGCAGACGTATGCCAGCCCCGTGGTGGCGAATGGCCGGGTGTTCGTCGGAACGAACAACAGTGCCGGGTTCGTCAAGCGATTTCCGGCGAAGGTCGACCTGGGGTGCCTGGTGGCGTACGACGCCACGAATGGCAAGTTCCTGTGGCAGCATTCGAACGAGAAGCTGCCGACCGGCCGCGTGCAGGACTGGGAGCAGCTGGGGATCTGCAGCAGCCCGGTCGTGTCGGGGAGCAAGCTGTGGTACATCTCGAACCGGGATGAACTCTGCTGCCTCGACACCGAGGGATTCCTCGACGGGGAGAACGACGGGCCGTTCAAGGAAGAGCCGAACGAGAACAAGGACGAGGCCGACGTGATCTGGAAGCTCGACCTGATCAAGTTGGGGGCGTCGCCTCACAACGCGAGCAGTTGCTCGATCACGGTCGTGGGCGACGTGCTGCTGGCCACTACATCGAATGGAGTGGACGAGGGGCACAAGAAAGTGGCCCAGGCGAACGCGCCGGTCTTCCTGGCGGTCGACAAGAACACGGGCAAGGTGCTGTGGAGTGATGGGTCTTCCGGGGCGAACATCATGCACGGCACCTGGTCTTCGCCGGTGTTCGCCGAGCTGGGGGGCGCTCAGCAGGCGATCTTCGCCGGGGGAGACGGGTGGCTCTACAGCTTTGATATCGCCGGCGAGAACGGCAAGGCGAAGCTGCTGTGGAAGTTCGACTGCAACCCGAAGGCGTCGATCTACAAGCTCGAGCGGGCGACGCGGAATCCGCTGATTGGCACCCCGGTGGTGTACGACGGGCTGGTGTACGTGGGGGTGGGCGAAGACCCCGAGCACGGGGAAGGGAACGGACACATGTGGTGTGTCGACCCGACCAAGCGGGGGGATGTGAGCCCGACCCAGGTCTTCAACTCGAAGGACCCGTCGAAGCCGATTGAGCACAAGCGGGTGCAGGCTCTCGAGAAGGACAAGGGAGATTTCGAGCGTGACAATCCCAACTCGGCACTGGTCTGGCACTACGAGGGGTCTGACACCAAGAAGTTCGAATCGACGATGCACCGCACGCTGGCGAGCGCGGCGATCAAGGACAACCTGCTGTTCATCGCCGACCAGAGCGGACTGTTCCACTGCCTCGATGCCAAGACGGGCAAGCCGCACTGGACGCACGACATGCTGGCCGCTTCGTGGTCGACGGCGCTGATTGCCAACGACCGGGTCTACATCGCCGATGTCGATGGCGAGATGTCGGTCTTCAAGCTCTCGGCCGAGAAGGAGCTGATCGCCGAGTTGTCGCTCGACACCCCGGTCTTCACCACCCCGGTGGCGGCGAACGGGATTCTTTATGTGGCGACCTTCAATACGCTGTACGCGATTGAAGAAGGGGCAAGTTCGAAGCCGGGCACTGAAGCCGGCGGCGGGGAATAGTCCCAGGCACGACGCCGGGCAGCCTGGTGGGCTGCCCGGACTATGCAGGCAACAGGGTGTTGCCGGACGCGAAACTGAACAAGGCCCGGTGGTTGGTTCCACCGGGCCTTGCTGTTTTTGCTGGGGTCAGAAGTGAGAAGCGGCTGGAGACTGCCTAGAAGTTGATCTGCGGTGGGAAGTAGCGGGCGATCAGTTCTTCGTAGTAGGGACGCAGCGCGGTGACATTGGGGCGGGTGGCCCCCTTGCTGTAGATGTCGTAGGGGTTGAAGGCCCGGACCCACGCGAACATCTCGCGGTCGTGGTCGTTCATGAGCCGCTGATAGGCCCCTTCGCGATGCCCGGGATAGAACGAGTGGTAGCGGATCATGTACAGCGCCGGCTCGGGGAGGTAGGGGCGAACCACCTGGTACAGGTATTCGTCATGTCCCCACGACAGCAGCACCCGGTCGAGGCCGCATCCCTCCTCGTAGATGCCCAGTTCGGTCTGCAGCGCGGGATTCGCGGAGTCGGGATTGTCGGCGAAGAACTCGTGGAAGACGATGCGGTTGTCGAACCGGCAGCCGACGGGAAAGGTGTCGCCCACCACACCCCACTGGGGCTCGCCAAAGAGACAAAGAATCTTGCCGAGATCGTGCAGCAGGCCGGTGAGGATGAACCAGTCGGGATGCCCATCGGCGCGGATCGCCTCGGCGGTCTGCAGCAGGTGCTCGATCTGGCTGAAATCGGCGTCGGGGTCGCTGTCGTCAACCAGGGTGTTGAGGAACTCGAGCGCCTCCCAGACGCCCATCTGGCGACGGTTGAGCCGGCCATAATCGGCCCGCTTGCCCCGGACGTACTCAAGGGTCTGGTACCGATGGTTGAGGCGATAGAACTCGCGGACGCCGGGGGGGCTGGAGTCGCCCAGGTTGCGGAAGCTGTCGCGGGGTTTCTCGACCTGGTCGAGTGCCGACTGGCCCGAGGGGGGAGTGAGGCCGGCGGGATAGCGATCAAGCAACGACTGCTCCCAGTCGTCGAGCCCGCGGAGGGGGTGGGTCTCGCTCATGCGGCGACTCCTAGACGGCGACCTGGTCGAGCACCGACTCGTCGACGTAGATGGG
>CAIUHT010001206.1 GCA_903898975.1 uncultured Planctomycetaceae bacterium | reverse complement strand
GGGGGCGCGGGCGGTTTCGGCCCGGACGAGGGTGAGTTTTTGTTCGGGGGTCTGGCTGGCGTGAATCTCGGTGATGCCCACGAGACGGGCGAGGTATTCGACCTCGGAGGCGCGATCGCCCGAGACGAGCAGCACCTTGTCGAACTGGTGACGGGGGCCCAGGTGCTGTACAAACCGGGCGCCGTCCGGGCGCGGGGTATCGCGAAACCGCAGCAGGCCCGCGTAAGTGTCATCGACCACCAGCACACATTCCAGCCCTTCGCCCTGCGGGGGAATCTCGCCAGGGGGAAGCGGGCCACGGGCGAGAAGTTTCTTGCGGCTGGTGACTTCGATGCGGTGTCCGTCGATCAGGCCGCGGAGTCCGGTCCCGGGGGGCTCGACCACCTCGCTGGCGACGAGGAGTGCCAGGCCGCGCTGCTTCGCCCCGCGGAGCACCGCCTGCGACAACGGGTGCTTCGAGTAGCGCTCGAGACTGGCCGCCCAGCGCAGCAGGGTGTCGGAGTTGGACTGGCCGGCGGGGAGAACTTCGGTCAACTCGGGTTCGCCGCAGGTGAGCGTCCCGGTCTTGTCGAAGATGGCGGTCCGGCAGCCACCGATCTTTTCGAGCACCGCGGGGTCGCGAATGATGATTCCGCGGCGGGCGGCGAGCGAGATGGCGGCGATGATGGCCACGGGGATGGCAATGAGCAGCGGGCAGGGGGTGGCGACCACGAGCACGGCGAGGAAGCGGGTGGGCTGTCCCGACCAGGCCCAGGCGGCGGCGGCGATGAGGAGGGCGAGCGGGGTGTACCAGGCGCCGAGCTGGTCGGCGAGTCGGCGGATGCGGGGCCGGCTTTGCTCGGACTCGCGCATGACCTGCATGATGCGCGAGTAGCGTGAATCGATGGGGAGTCGATCGGCGCGAATGATGAGTGCCGCCTGGCCGTTGATGGCTCCCGAGATGACGGTGGTGCCGGGGGCTTTCTCGCACTGATACGGCTCTCCCGTGAGGTACGATTCATCCATCGTGCCGTGCCCCTCGACGACGGTGCCATCGACGGGGCAGATTTCGTGCGGGAAGACGACCAGCAGGTCGCCCAGGCGGACTTCCTCGAGGGGAATGTTGTGTGGTTCTTCGTGCTCGCGGCGATGGGCGACCGTGGGCATGCGGCGGGCGAGGGCGTTGAGGACGCCGCGGGCCCGGCCGGCGGCGTAGCCTTCCAGTGCCTGGCCGCCCGAGAGCATCAGGACCACCAGCGTGGCGGCGACGTATTCGCCCAGCAGGATGGCGGTGACAATGGAGCAGGCGGCCAGCAGGTCGGAACCGAATTCCCCACGCAGGGCTTTCCAGGCGAGTTCGAGGACCATGGGAACTCCGCCGACCAGCAGCACGATCCAGAGTGGCCAGTGGGCGTATTGTGCGGCACCAAGGAGCGTGAGGCCCCCCCAGAGGGCGAGTCCCACGAGGGTGAGCACGGCGATCAGCAGATCGCGGTGGGAGGCACCGGGGATGGTCGCGGCGGCGCTGGGCGGGCCCGGGGCCACGGCGGGAGGGGAGGCCGAGTCGGTCGCAGGAACGGAGGCGGGTGCGGGCTGAGAGGGCTGCATCTCTCGATTCTACGGGAGGCGGGGTGAGGTTCCCACATGGTCTCGAGCCCGGAATATGGCATTCCGCGACGGTTCCCGATAAGGTGGCGCGAATTCCAGTGGGTGCCGTCCATGACCAAGACATCGCTCTCGTTTCCGCTCAGCGTGGTGCTGGCGCTGCTGGTGTTCGCAATCGATGTGCTGGTTCCGATTCCGGGCTCGGCCGAGCCGGTGTTGTATTTGTGGTCGATCTGGATTGCGGCCCGGACCGGCGATCTGCGCTGGACGCTGTGCATGGCGGTGGTGGTGACGCTGCTGGCGACGGTGGCCCCGCTGCTGTCGCCGACGTCGGAGGCGTGGCTGCTGTCGCTCGAGACCGACGGGAGGCTGGCCATTCCCGGGGTTCGTGCCGTGGTGGTGATGTCGATCTGGGGGACGGTCCTGGCGGTGTTGCCGCTGATCAAGGCGCGGCGCAGCCTGCAGCAGTCCCAGGCGTTGTTGCAGGCGGAGACCGTCAGCCAGGCGGAGCAGCTGGTGCAGATCCGGCGGGAGAAGTCGGCGATCGAGCTGGAAGCCGAGCAGGCGTTGCGGG
This sequence comes from uncultured Planctomycetaceae bacterium, assembly GCA_903898975.1. Classification (GTDB taxonomy): domain Bacteria; phylum Planctomycetota; class Planctomycetia; order Planctomycetales; family Planctomycetaceae; genus UBA10511. The sequence goes on along the minus strand of CAIUHT010001206.1, from coordinate 9,705 downwards.
ACTCGGAGGCGTTGTACCACTCCCTGGTCGAGCACCTGCCGCTGTCGGTGCTGCGAAAAGATGCGCGACTGCGATACACCTTCGTGAACCGGAGGTTTCTCGACTACTCGGGCATGTCGCTGGAGCGGCTGTTGGGGCGGACAGACTTCGAGCTGTTTCCCGAGGAACTCGCGCAGCGCTACCGTGCCGGGGACGAAGAGGTGCTGTCGACTGGCCGCACACTGGAGTCGGTCGACAGCTATGTCGACCCCCGGGGCGAGCAGCGGTGGATCAGGGTGATCAAGTCTCCCGTTTACGACGCGCAGCGGGCGGTCGTGGGGGTGCAGATCCTGGCGTCGGATGTGACCGCCCGGCAGCAGGCCGAAGAGGCGCTGGCGAACTCGCGGACCGAGCTGGAAGCCCGCCATGGCGAATTGCAGCAGTCGCAGCTGCGACTGCAGCAGCAGACCGAGTTGTTGCAGTCGATTTTGAAGAGTCTCGCGGATGGGGTGGTGGTGGGTGATCCGGCGGGGCGGCTGATGGTGTGGAACCCGGCAGCGGAGAGCCTGCTGGGCACAGCACCGGGAGAGGCTCCCATTCGCGAATGGCCCGGGCTGTTTGGGTTGCTTTTGCCCGACGCGCAGACCCCGCACCCGGCGGCGGACCTCCCCTTGGCGCGGGCGATTCGGGGCGAGACGGTGCGGAATCAGCCGCTGGTGGTGCGGAACGCCAATCATCCCGAAGGGCGGACCATCAGTGTGAACGGTGGTCCGTTGCGGGACGCCGACGGGCACCCGGCCGGGGGGGTGGTGGTGTTGCGGGACATCACCACGATGCAGCAGGCGGAAGCCGAGATTCGGTCGCAGAACGCCGATCTCGAGACGCTGCTCTACGTGACCTCGCACGACCTGCGGGAGCCGTTGCGGGCGATCGAGAATTTCTCGAAGCTGGTGTGCGACAAGTATGGCGACCGACTGGAAGAGCAGGGACGGGATTTTCTGGCGCGGGTCAGGCGGGGGGCCCAGCGTCTGGATCGGCTGCTGCAGGAGGTGCTGACGCTCTCGCGAGTGCAGCGGACGACGCAGCCCGAGGCCGATGTTCCGGCGGAGGAATTGGTCGCCGACGTATTGCGGCAACTGGAGCCTCAACTGCGCGAGACAAATGCCCGCGTGCAGGTGGCGCACCCCTTGCCGCTGCTACAGGCTGACCGTCGCTGGGCCACGCGGGCGCTGTACAACCTGGTGGGGAACGCCCTGAAGTACACCCGTGCGGGAGAGCCACCGGAGATCGAGATTGCGGGCTGTCAGTTCGGCCAGGCGACGGGGTTGTCGGTCGCCGACCGGGGCCCGGGGGTACCGCCAGAGTTTCGAGAGCGGATTTTCCAGCTGTTCCAACGGGCGGTCGGACGCGAGATCGAGGGGACCGGCGCGGGACTGGCGATTGTGAAGCGGGTCGCCGAGCGGCATGGTGGCCGGGCCTGGGTGGAAGCCCGCGACGGGGGAGGCTCGATCTTTTTCCTGACCTTTAAAGATCCTTTGCCCAAAGATCCTTTGCCGCGATGACAGGTTCCAAGCCAATTCCTCCCGAGCAGTTCGGTGACCCGAGGGGGCCGCAGTCGATGGGCGGTGCCAGTGGCGGGCATTCGGGCCCCTTGTCTCCTCAGCGAGCGGGGGGGAATCTGGCGGTTGCGGGTGTTGGTTCCGAGCCTGCCACAGCGGACGCGCCCCGTGGGCAGCTGGAGATTCTGCTGGTCGATGACAGTGAAGATGACCTGGTGCTGCTGGCCGAGGCGTTTCGCGATCTGCCCGAGGCGCGGCTGCTGCCGCCGGCGCGCGATGGGCAGTCGGCGTTGTCGCGCCTGCGGGGGGGCGAGGGCCTTGGGGGAGAGCCGTTGGCGAAGCGTCCAGACCTGCTGCTGCTGGATGTGAATCTACCGGGGCTGAATGGGTTCGAGGTGGTGGCGGCGATTCGCGCCGTGCCGGGGTTGCAGACACTGCCAGTGGTGTTGCTTTCAACCTCGAGTCTCGACACCGACGTGCAGCGGGCGTATCGGAGTGGTGCGAATTCTTACATCACGAAGCCGGCGAGTTTCGACAGGCTGCGGGAGATTGCCCAGGCGCTGGTGGTCTATTGGTGCCAGACGGTGCGGATTCCGCAGGGGTGAAGGCTGGCTGGCTGGCTGGCGCAGGCAGCGGCCGGTGGACGGCCAGTGGGGGGGCCTGGACGAATGGGGGCTGGGCGAATGGAGCCTGGGCGAGTGGAGCCTGTGCAGATGGGCCTGCCGGGAATCGCAGGCGGCGGTTGGTTGTGTGAGCCAGCGACCAGGCGTGGGGACAGAATTCGCCGGGGCTGTCTTGAGTCTTGAAAAATCGGGAACTCAGGCTGCGGCGAGAACGTCCATCTGGGAGGAGGGGGGCGGGACAGCCCTGTCAGGCTGTTCTGCGGTGTGAACGGGCCAGGTTTCGAATCAGCACAGGCTGCGGGAGGCTTCCATGTGGCGAGACAGTGTGATTGGCTGGACCAGGCTGGTACTGCTGGCGGGTCGGTTCGCGGGATTTGGGGCAGCGCCGACCGGGCTGGAGGCGCAGGTGGTGCTGGTTGACCAGAGACTTCCCCCGACGATTCCGCGGCCCATTCCACCCACTCCCCGCCCACTGCCTGTCCCCCAATATCGCATCAGCTCGGTGGATGTCGAGGCGGCGGTGGTCGACCAGGGGGCGAAGGTGCAGGTTCAACAGGTCTTCGAGAACACCGGTTCCACCCCAATGGAAGCGGTGTTTGTCTTTCCGCTGCCCGATGAGGCGGCGATCAGCGACCTGACGCTGATGGTCGACAACCAGGAGCTGATCGGGAAGTTGCATCGACGGGAGGAGGCCCGCCGGATCTACGAAGAGATTGTTCGTCGGCACCGCGATCCGGCGTTGCTTGAGTACGTGGGGCAGGGGCTGTATCAGACGAGCGTGTTCCCCATCCCCCCGGGGGGCAAGCGGACGGTGCAGATCCGTTACACGCAACTGCTGAAGAGAGAGCAGGGGCTGGTCAGTTTTCGCCTCCCCTTGGGGAACACCCGACACAGTGGTCGACCCATTCAGCGGTTGCAGGTCACGGTGCGGGTGGAAAGCCCCGAGCCGTTGCAGGCGCTGTACAGTCCGTCGCACACGCTCGAGATCTCGCGGCCCGATCCCCGGCATGCGGTCTGCCAGTTGAAGCTGCAGGAGAGTTTTCAGCCCGACGACTTCCACCTGCTGTTTGGGGGGGACACCAAGGCGGCGGGGGTGCGATTGCTGAGTCATCGGCGAAACGGGGCCGAGGAGGGGACCTTTCTGCTGCTGGCCAGCCCCGCCGAGGGAGGGGCGCCCGAGCCTCCCATCGCCCGGACCCTGCTGTTTGTGGTTGATAAATCGGGGAGTATGAGCGGAGCGAAGATGGAACAGGCCCGCGACGGGCTGCGGTTCCTGGTGCGACAGCTCAGGCCGATGGATACGTTCAACATCATCGCCTACGAGAGCCAGGTGACGCTGTTTCGACCGGAACTGCAGGTCGGGGATGCTGCATCGATGGAGGCGGCCCTGCAGTGGGTCGATGGGCTCTATGCGGGCGGGGGGACAGCCATTGACGGGGCGTTGAAGGAGGCCTTCCGGCTGGCTACCGACCCCAAGCGCCCCACGTTTGTGGTCTTTCTGACGGATGGTCTCCCGACGGTGGGAGAGGTGCAGGAACTGAAGATCGCGCAGAACGCCCGACAGGGGAACCAGGTGCGGGCGCGGCTGTTTCCGTTTGGCGTGGGCTTTGATGTCAATGCGCGACTGCTGGACCGGTTGGCCACCGATCATCGCGGAGCCTCCAGTTACGTGCGGCCCAACGAGAACATTGAGGCGGGAATCGCCACGCTGTACAACCGGATTGGGTCGCCCCTGCTGACCGACCTGCAGCTGCAGTGGAGGCTGGAGCCCGCGTTGCCGCCCGGGGCCGAGGTGGTGAACCGGACGTACCCGAAGCAGTTGACCGATCTCTATCGCGGCGAGCAGCTGGTGTATGTGGGGCGATACCGGCAGCCGGGCAAGGTGCGGGTGACGCTGTCGGGAGTGCGCGGGGCCGAGCGGGTTGCCCTGGACGCCGAGGGGGAATTGGTGGCGCAGTCGACCGATGACTCACTCATCTTCGTGGAGCGGCTGTGGGCGACACGGCGGATTGGTGAGTTGATCGAGCAGCTCGACCTGGAGGGGCGGAATCCCGAGTTGATTGATGAATTGGTGCAGTTGTCGCAACGGCATGGAATTCTGACGCCCTATACGTCGTTCCTGGCGGAGGAGGTCACGGCCCTGGGGGCGTCGGTAGTCAATCGGCGGGAGACGTTGAAGCGGCTGGAGGAGGGACTGCGGCGGGAATCGGGAGAGTCGGGAGTCGAGCAGCGGGCCTTCAAGGGGAATCTGCAGCGTTCGACGGCGGCCCCGGCGGGGGGGGCGGGGACGGGTGCGGCTGCCGGGCTGGGTGGGGAGCAAAAACGGGAGGTGGCCCAGCAGTTGATGAAGAACGCGGGGCGGGGCACGCTCGCGGTCGATGTGAACGGCAAGGCCTGGGTGGCCACCTCGGTGCAGACCGTGGGGGGGAAGACCTTCTTCCGCAAGCAGGGGGTGTGGCGCGATTCGACCGTGACGGACGAGCAGGTGGCGAAGGCCAGAAAGGTCCGGCAGTTCTCTCCCGAGCATTTCGACCTCGCGGCTCAAGACAATGGCCGCTGGGGTCGCTACCTGGCGTTCACCGCCACCGAGTCGGTGCTGGTGAACCTCGGTGACGAGACCTGGCTGGTTGAGCCAGCGGCCGATGAGTAGCCGGCACTCGCCCTGCGGAGCCATCTTGGCAGGGCCGCTTCCGATGAGTTGACAGAGCCAGCCCGCCAGCCAGCCGGGGCCACACAGTGGCTGTGTCTGGTGAGTGGCCCGGTGTGTCATTGCCACCGACCTGCGCGGCGGGCGGTGTTTCGCAGCGCAGCACAACGTGTCACTTCGCCTCGGCTCAACTCCGCGGGGGCGCCTCTGCGGCGCCAACCGACTCTGCGAGGTACGGCTCCATGTGTACCAGCACGCCCCCCACGGCAGAGAGTTCGCGCTGCAGGGTTCCCTTGACCCGGCCTCCCAGCCTGTGGGCTTCTTCGAGCGGCAGTGTTCCGTCGGCCTGCACATGGATGTCCACAAAGTGTTTCAGCCCTGAGCGGCGCATTCGGAGTTTTTCGATCGCGCGGACACCGGGAACCGCCCCGGCCACGGCGCGGACCCGCTGCTCGAGTTCGGCCTCGGGACGGCGGTCCATCAGGTCGAGCAGCGCTCCCCGGAGCATCAATGCGCCGTTCAGCAGGATGATCGCCGATGCGAACAGGGCGGCGTAATCATCGGCGGGCTCCCATCCCGGCCCCTTCCACAGGGCGACCGAGATGCCGATGAACGCCGCCGCCGAGGTGACGGCATCGCCCAAATGGTGCCAGGCATCGGCCTGAACGGCCCGGCTGTCGATCTGCCGGCCGGCGCGGGCCACGTGCCGGGCGATGGCCCACTTCACCCCCATCACCAGGACCAGCACCAGCAGGGTCCAGGCCGCGGGGGCGTGATGCGGCGTGTTGATCTCCCGCACCGCCTCAACCGCAATGCCGATGGCGGTGCCAATCAGCATCAGGGCCACCACTGCCGCGGCGAGGGTCTCGGCCCGTCCATAGCCGAAGGGGAATTCTTCATCGGCTTCGCGGCGTGCCAACCGGAGTCCTCCCAGGACAACCAGTGACGAAAAAATATCGGCGGTCGATTCGACTGCATCGGCCACCAGGGCGTACGAGTTTCCGACCACTCCCGCGACCAGCTTGACCGCGACCAGTGCCGCGTTCACCAGCACTCCCAGCTGGGCGGAACGTTCTCCCAGCGATTCGTCCTCGTGTTGGCTCATGGCACCGTGACTCTGAAGTAAGACCCGCAGACCTCTGCGAGTGTACCGCCGCCAGCGTTGGCGGGCAGCCGAGGAAGTCCGCCGGTGTCCGGTCCAGGAAACTCCGATCGCCGAGGGTGGCCTGTTCGCGCAGAGACGCGCCGCCTCTCGGACAGCCACCGGTCGCCGGGCATGATCACCGCTCAAGATCCCTGTCGTCCGGCGATCCATGACGTTGGCCATTGAGATCGTCTCGGCCTTGCGTGCTTGCTCGACGTGCCAGGAGCCGCACGCGTCATCCCCGGGGAGACGGAGGGGCAGCTGCTGGCGAAGCGTCTGCTGGAGGACAGGATGGCCCAGGTGATGGCTGATGTGGCCAGGGGGGCACTCCCGGTGCATATGGCAGCTCATCAGCGATGCGGAGCGTGGCGAACAGGGGCGAGGCGAGCCTGCGTGGTTGCGACCTTGGTGTGGCAACGTGGTCGCTGCTGCGCTCGTTTCCGAGCGAGCCAACCGGAGACCGGGCCAGGGTATTCCTCAGTTCGCGAGGGTGTCGGAAGTGGTGTTGTGATTGGGGGAGCCCGGCAGGGTGTCGTCGGGCCGCTTTTCGGGCCAGTGCAACGACTCGGCCAGTCGCAGGGTGAACTCCCGGGCGGCGGCGGGCAGCAGGTGATGCCCGTCGGCGAATGCTTCTTCGTCGGGAATCCAGTCACGGGCATCCACAACCGGCTTCCGCGACTCTCGGCTCAGTTGCTCAGCGACCTGCCCAATCGCTTGCCGGTTCCGCGGAGAGTAGAGTGTCTGAAACCTGGGACTTTCGGGCATCAACACCCAGGCGGCGATCTCAATCCCGTTCGCCTGGCACCACGCCAGCGTCTGCCGATAGATGTCGATGACGCGAGAGTCGAGTGCCCCATCGCGCAGCGAACTCCGGTATTGCGCCTCGGCCACCTGCCACGCCGCGGCCCGCTGCTCGGCGGTTGGCCGCGGGACTCCCCAGGGGCCAAACCCCGTCGGTTTGAGGCGGCGACGCCAGTGCTCGGTCCGCAGAAAGAGGTCGTCGGTTTCGAAGAGTGGGAACACGCCATTCCAAAACGCGACCCCGTGTGTTTTCAGTGGAAACAGCCCATTGCGGCGCCACCAGTGCGCTCGCTGCCCTGCCGCCTGCTCGGGAAGAAGCTCCTGAAGCACCGCCAGATCGATGTAACGCAGGCGATGTGTGGGAAGCTCATGGTCGGCACAGAGGACCTCCGCTTCGCCTCCCAAGAGCGAGTGCGGAAAGAGTTCCAGCAGCACGCGGCGAGGTTTCGGACCATACGCCGTCAGACGCCGCAGCACGATGTGCTGCCAGACCGCCGTGCCTCCCGCAAGCGAGAGATTGGTGGCGGGAATCGCGGCCTGTTCCTCGGATGGTGGCTGCGACAGGGTCTCGGTGTCGATCCCGCACGCGAACCGGGAAGAGCCGACAACTGCCAGCGTTGGCACTTGGCGTGCCTCGGTCGCCATTCGCTGCCAGGCCCGCAGCCGAAGTCCGAATTCGGGGTCGGCCAGATCGGGGCGACGCCATTCGATCCACAGCAGGCCGACGGTGTGGAACAGCAGCAACAGGGCGGCTCCGCCACCCACGGCCAGGCGGGCCCGCTTCTGCAACGACTGGCGGCGTGACCGAAACTCACCCGTGACGGCGCGCGCTGTCGGGACAACAGCGGGGGCTGCAGTCGCGTCACAAACAGGGTCAGTCGCGGGGGCCGATGCGGGCGATTCCACCAGCGGTTGTTCGTAGGCCATGGGGTCGCAGTCAGCGGGAAGGAGAGGACACCAGCCGGTGGTGGCTGTGGGCGACGATTACCGTGCCGCGAGTGTTGGAACGGTGTGACGCTCAGAACTGGAAGTAGATGAATCCCTGCTCGACGTTGGGGCCCAGGCTGCCGGCGAGCAGGGCCGCCACGGCGTATCCCGCCGCCAGCACCCCGGCGGGAAGCCGATTCCAGCCGCGTTGCCAGCCCGGGCGTTCCGTGAACCAATGCCCCACCACCAATGCGGCCAGCAATAGCGCGTAGCCAACCAGGGGCTGATGCAGCCCTCGACCCGCCACTGGCCACAGCAGCCGACGATAGAGTTCTCCGGCGATTGCCAGGTTGGGGGCCCGAAACAGCACCCAGCCCAGCGACACGCAGATCAGGACGGTCAACGTGCTGGTGATGCGACCGAACGGGCTGGCGAAAAAACTCTGCCATGCCGGGCGGTTGGCTGTCGCGTTCCGAAGCCGGCGGTCGGCGATGAGCAGTCCCCCCTGCAGCAGGCCCCACAGCACGAAGGGCCAACTGGCCCCGTGCCAAAGTCCCCCGAGCCCCATGGTGATGAGCAGGTTGCTTTCGGTCTGGGCCGCGGTACCCCGACTGCCTCCCAGCGGGATGTAAACGTAGTCGCGCAGCCACGTTGAGAGCGAGATGTGCCAGCGGTGCCAGAATTCGCCCATCGATTGGGCCAGGTAGGGCCGGCGGAAATTGATTCCGAGCCGGTACCCCAGCAGGTGGGCCAGGCCGATGGCCATGTCGCTGTAGCCCGAGAAATCGCCGTAGATCTGCACCGTGTAGGCCAGCACTCCCAGCCACGCCGCCCCGGTCCCGTACTGTTCGGGATGGGCGAAGACCGGGTCGGCCAGCAGGGCCATGCGGTCGGCGATGAGCAGTTTCTTGACAAGCCCCAGCAGGAACAGTTCGGCACCCCACTGGGCCCTCAGCCAGCTCCAGCGCTTGGGGCGGGCCACCTGGGGCAGAAAGTCGCGGGCCCGGACGATGGGACCGGCGACCAGGTGGGGAAAGAACAGGATGAACAGCAGAAAGTGCGCGAGGTTGCGTTCGGCCTTCACGCGACCCCGGTACACATCGACCGAGTAACTGATCGCCTCGAAGGTGTAGAACGAGATCCCCACGGGCAGCAGCACCTGCAGCGTGGGCCACGCGGTCTGCCAGCCGGCCAGTTGCAGGGTCTGCTGCAGGGAATCGAGAAAGAAATTGACGTATTTGAAGTAGGCCAGCAGCCCCAGGTTGAAGCCGAGACTGGTCAGCAGCAGTGCCCGGCGAACGGTCGTGCGCGAGGATCGCTCGAGTCCCAGGCCGATGGCGAAGTCGAGCGTAGTCGAGGCAACAATCAGCAGGGCGAGCCAGTGGTTCCAGCACGAGTAGAACCAGAAACTTGCCAGCAGCAGCAGGGCCACGCGGGCGCGATTCCAGGGGAGCAGCCAATACAGGCTGAACACCACCGCGAAAAACGGCAGAAACTCGAGCGAACAGAACAGCATGCCGCGACACACCCTCCCTGGTGTGGCCCCTGTGCACGCGCAGCCCGGGCCAGAGCGAATTAACCGGGCTAGGTACCCTAACCTCTCCAGTTTGTAAAGGTCGGTTCACCGCCACGCACCGCCGCCCAAGCGGCGCGCCGAGCTCAAAAAAAACCGGCCCCGGACAGGAACTGCCTGCCCGGGGCCGGAGTGCTCAGGCAGCGTGCGGCTGCCTCAAGTTCTGAAATTTCGAACCGGCTGGTTACCGGTCGTACTCTTTGCCGGGCAACCGGCTGGGCCAGTCGTCGTTGGTCAACCAGACCAGCGAGGTCGAGGTGGAAGAGAGGCCATCGGTGGACTTGGCTTGCCGGAGTGACAGGTCGGCGGTCTTTCGGGATTCGACATCCACCCGCAGGAGGCGGAAGTCGTTGTCCGAGGTGACCTGGCTCTGGGCATGAATTGGCCGGAACCCGTCAGGGATGCGACCGACGATCTGGTTGATCGCCGTCTTGCTGCGGAGGTTGTTCAGC
>CAIUHT010001205.1 GCA_903898975.1 uncultured Planctomycetaceae bacterium | reverse complement strand
TGCGGTTTAACAGACGTGTCCACAAGGCTTGTATCCACACCCCAGCATAAGAAATTCAAAAGCCCGGCGACGGCTGCGGGCCGGTCGCCGGGCTGAAGCTTCGTCATCGAAGCCCGAGATTCTTCACGGTTGCCTGTTCCCACTCTGCAAGTTGGCTTCTGGCTTCTTGAGGATCGACACCCATCTTCTGGGCCAACTGCGTAGCCCGCTCTCCCATCTCGGCCTGCCAAGCAACGCCTTGGTCCAGCGACTTCGTCAGACGTTCAAGAGCCTGTTGTGCTGCTGCTACGTCGAGGGCCATCGCCAGTGAATACGCTATTGCTTCGTGCTTGTACGGATCGGAGTCAGCACCAAGTCGATGAATGGCCGTGGCAACGTCACAAGGCTGCTTCACGCTTTCGAGGAAAGGCAGGCCGTCTCGTTGAATGCAAGCAAGTAGTTCATCGCGAAGTCGAGGATCGCTCAGGTTCCATCTCTTGCCACTCCCTTCGCCCAAACGCTTTCCAAAGTTGAAACTCAGATGCGTTGCGGGAACGTAGAGTGGCAAAAAGAAGGCCCACACGTAGAAGGCTGATGGATCGAAACCGGAATCCTCGAAGTAGAACCCCCGAAGAACGTGATTCAACGGATTTGCATAAAGCATCAGCCCCTTGTGTGAATAGCCTGGCATTTGCGGCAGCAAGTCCTTACCCAATGATCGAACCTGAGCAGTCTTCATATGCCTACCTGATTTCGATGACCGGCACGTTGCCCCCGCCGGGAATATGTCGCTGTATCTGCTGGATTCGTGCAGGTGTCAACGTAGCACTGCCAGTCTTGAGGTCGTAGACGGCTGTTGGACCAGTAAGCGGTCCCTCCACTACGTCCAGTCGAACCGAGCCAGGGGTTCCACGGGGGACAACACGACCGTTCAGACTGGAAACTTCAGTGGAAAGGTTGGTGTTGCCGAGGGCATTGACCTCTGACTCAAACGCAGAGTGGACCCTTGTGCCATGATCAGGGCCACGACCTGTGCCTACGGTCTGATGCGCCCGTTGTGCAGCCGAGTTTAGGGTGCTTTGAGTTGACGCTGGAGCTCCAGCTGACGCGGCGGATGGTCGACCCGGAACTGGCGGCCCACCGCCCACGACCATTGTCAGACCGAGCTGTAATGCATACTCTTCCCAGGTTCTTCGTAAATGTTTCAGAGCCTCCAGGCCGGGTTCGCCACCGAATTCACGCGCCGTAATCTCGGCCGCTGTCTCTCGAGGCGCTCCTCCCAAAAGTTCCTCGAATCCAGCCACGATCCTGTCGAGCCCATCGGCTGCGATTGCCGTTCCTCCGATCACTGCGATACTGGAGAGTCCCGCGGACGGGATTTCCCCAGCGACACCGACCCCAGCGATCGCGACCCCTGCCGTCAGTTCAAGTGCTCCCCCGACGATATTGCCGATGCCGGGCGTGGGCCGACTCGGTGGGAGTTGCGATGGGTCGTACATAATCATCCCGCTCGGATCCACCCACAGCGTGGCTCCGTTCCCCACGTAGCGGTTCAGGTTCACATCGCCGGCGGCGAAGCTGAGGGGGTCTTCGCTGATGAAGCGCCCTGCCCTGGGGTCGTACCAGCGGGCTCGGTAGTACGTCAGCCCCGTGGCAGTGTCCCATACCCTGCCTGTGTAGCCGAACCACGGGGTTTTCGTGGGGTCCGTCTGGCTCGTCAGCT
>CAIUHT010001204.1 GCA_903898975.1 uncultured Planctomycetaceae bacterium | reverse complement strand
CGATTTCGAGAAGCGGGTCACGACCGACCTGCCTTTCCAGCTCGACCTGAATTCGCTGGTGAACAACCTGGGCAACAGCGATGCCGACAACGCGGTCAAGGCGCTCATTGGCCAAGGGGGCCTGGTCGACCTGGACGCGTCGGGCACACTGCGGGCCACGGCGTTCGCCCGGGCGTCACTGGGCTTCCAGATCGACGTCAGCGACGTGCTGAATCCGCGGATCCTGGTGGACGAGCGGTCGGGGATCGCCCTGGGGGCCAGCATTGGGACCACCGCCGATGGCCAGTTGGACGCGTCGCTGAAGATTGGGAACCTGCTGTCGGCCAGCGTGATAGGCGGGACCGCGCAGGCGTCGGTGGGGGCGCGGCTGGGGCTGGTGCGGCGGCAGGGAGGGGCGGGCCAGTACACGCTGGGCGAACTGGCCCGCCTGGGATCGCAGGCGGTCGAGTTCACCGTAGGGGGGTCGCTGGGGGTGAGCCTGCCCCTTTACTTCCCCACCGCCAGCCTCCCGTTCGGGGGCACCACCCAGGACCGCAACGGGGATGGTCTGGGCGACAACGTCCTGCACCTGTCCACCGGGTTCAACAACAAGGGGGGGTTCCAGGGGCTCCGGGTCGTGACCCCCGACCTGGCAAACGCGTTCAGCCTGTTTGCGATCTTGAACAACCCCGCGACCGTGCTGGCCGGCCTCGAGGGCATGTTCGCGTTCCAGGACAACCTGGCGGAGCTGTTCCAGGAGGTGGGCCTGCCGATGGTGGGGAGCGCGTTTGACGACGCCGCCTCATTCGTCGACGACCTGCGGGAGAAGCTGCTGGGAACGAAGGTGGGGGGCGTCTACCAGGATGGCCTGGGCCAGACGCTGCAGCAGGGTGGGCTGGCCGGAAAAAGCACGGTCGCCCTGATCCAGGACGCGCTGTACGACAAGCTGGGCCCGGGCTCGACGGGCCAGGGCCCGAACCTGCTCAGGCTGCAGACGGTGGGCCCGGATGGCCAGTTCCGCTACACCCCGCTCACTTCGCCCAGCCAGATCCAGCTCAAGGCCGACGCGAAGCGGGTCCAGTTCAACGTGGTCTTCCAGGGCACCATCTTCCACAGGGAAGTTCCCATCAATTTCGACATCGCGGCCCCCGGGCTGGGGCTGAGCTTCGGGAGCAACGCCCGGATCGCCCTCGACCTGGGCTACGTGTTCGCGCTGGGATTGGGCATCGACAAGGAGGGAATCTTCGTCGACACGACCGGGAGCGCCGCTGGTCGCGATGAGTTCCGCATGACCCTGTCGGCCAGCCTCGTCAATCCGCCCTCGGGTGCCGCCCTCGACGCCAACCTGGGGTTCCTCAGGCTGCAGGTGCGGGATTACCTGTCGGCGACCGGGGTGCTGATCGACAACAAGTGGGGGCCCTTCCTGCCAGACAACAGCCCCAGCGCCCTGTCGGCGTCGTTCGCCGTCGATTTGACCGACGGCAACAGCGACGGCAAGTGGCGGGTGACCAGCGGGGAATCGTTTGGGATCGCGATGAGCCTGACCGCCCGGGCCGATATCGACCTCGCCGCGACAATCAGCATTCCCCCGCACAATGGCCTGACGTTCCCGCAGCTGCACACCGTGCTGCATTACTCGCAAACGTTCGCCGACGTCACGGTCGCCAAGGGGATGACGCGGACGACATTCGGGGGCAGCCCCATGGTGTCGTTCGAGAACGTGCAGCTCGACCTGGGGAGCTTCCTCAGCGAGTTCGTCAGGCCGCTGGTGCAGAAGGTCCGGGATGCCACCCAACCCACCGATGAGGTCGTGCGGATCCTGACTCAGAAGATCCCGGTGCTGACCGCGCTGGGGGCCCCGGCGAGCGAGGCGAACCTGCTGGGCCTGGCCAGCAAGGCCCTGGGGCAGTCCAAGTACGCCGGGGTGGTCAAGGCGGTCAAGGCCCTGACCGATGCGCTGCAGTTCATCAAGACCGTGGACGCATTTGTCGACAGTCGTCCAAGCGATCCCATCCTGATCACCTTCGGCAGCTTCGGGATGGGGGGCGATATGCGCAAGCCGGGGGCGGCCAAGAACGCCTCCCCCATCCCCAGCGGCCAGCCCAGCGACGCCAAGAACCCGCGAGACGCCAAGGGGCAGCCCAACGCCGCGGCCGGAAACGTGGTCAAGAAAATGGGGACCACCAGCGGAAGCTTCCGCTTTCCCCTGCTCTCGACCCCCAGCCTCGCGTTCGGGCTCCTCACGGGCAAGGATGTCCCGCTGTTCATTTACGATCTCCCCAAGCTCGAACTCGAATTCGAGTACATCAAGTCGTTCCCCGTCCCCGGCCTGCCCGGGCTCAACGTGCGGTTCGGGGGGGGCGTCAAGGCGTCCACCAACTTCAGCTTCGGGTTCGACACCCAGGGCATCAACCGCTGGCGGCAGGAGAACTTCGATCCCGGGAAGGCCTACCTGGTCGCTGACGGTTTCTACCTCGACGATCACCTCGTGGGGGGCGTGGACCAGCCCGAGGTGACCCTCTCGGCGAAGATTATCGCCGGCGCGTCGCTGGGTGTTGGCGGCCTCATTGAGGCGGGGGTCAACGGCGGCATCAACATGTCGGTCAGGTTTGACCTCAACGACAACCCGGCGATTGGCGACCCCAACCGGCCGTGGCATGTGCAGCAGCCGGGTGAGATGTGGGGGGATGGCAAGCTGCGGTTCGTCGAGTTCACGAACCGCCTCGCCGAAGGCCCGG
>CAIUHT010001203.1 GCA_903898975.1 uncultured Planctomycetaceae bacterium | reverse complement strand
TGTTGCGGTCCAGCCGGAGGCCCTGGCGGGCCAGGTGGCACTGGTCACGGGAGGCACCCGAGGGCTGGGGGCCGAAATCAGCGCGACACTCGCGCTCGCCGGTTGCACGGTGTATGCCAGTCATCGAGGAGATTCCCAGGAATCGCGTCAGTTTCTGACAGATGTCGGCGAGCGTGGACTGGCTGTTCATTTTCTGGTCGGCGACGCGGGCGATCCCGAGTGGTCCCGTGGGGTCGTTGAGCAGATCATGTCGACTCACGGACGCATGGATATCCTCGTTCTGAATGCGTGTGCTCCCCCCCGGCCGCTGTCCCTTGATGTGGAACAGGCAGCTGCGGTGGGTAGCTATGTGTCCTCCAATCTGGCCCTCGCGATTCATCCCTTGGCGGCGGCAGTCCCCGCCCTGGCGCGCACGCGCGGTCGCGTCGTCACCATTTCGAGCTCTTACGTGGCCGAGGCCCCGGCCGGGTGGGCCCATTACATCGCTCTGAAGCAGGCCGTTGAGGGGCTCACTCGTGCCAGCGTTCAGGATTCGGAGGGGCTGGTGGGGCTGATTGTGCGGCCTCCGCCCCTGCAGACTTCTCGGAATGACTCCCCCACCAAGGTCCTCGGGGCCATTCCCCCGGCCTGGGTTGCCGCTGCCGTTCTCGAGAGACTTAAGCAGGCATCCCCGCCTGGAACGGTGCTCCGGCTGGATGAGTTTCCTGAGCCGGAGATTTCGGAGATCGTACCCCTTGACGACGCACCGGCTGATTTTCAGCTGGTACTGGCGGCGACGTTCACGGCCGATCCAATTCTGAAGTCGTTGCGGTTCTGGTTGCGCGAGCTCAATCTGCGTGGCCAAATTGTGCTGGCCCCCTACGGACAGGTGTTGCAGCAACTGCTCAATCCCAGCAGTGAATTGACCAGCACCAGCCGCGGGCTGGGGATCGTCCTCCTGCGGATCGAGGATTGGCTGCGGGAACTGCCGGACAGCCAAGCCCAGGCCTCCGCCATTGTTGGCCCCTATCTTGAGCGCTCCGTCGATGAGTTGCTGAAGGCCTTGGCCACTCATCGCAGTCAGGCCCGGGCTGGCACTCTGTTGCTGATCTGCCCTGCCGGGGCCAGCCTGCCCGAGAGCCAGGCCAACGCCATTGAAGTGGCCGCCCGGAGGCTGGTCGAGGGCGTTTACCGAATCCCAGGCGTCGGACTGATTGTCGCCACCGAGCAGCATCAGCACTACGCCGTCCCTGGCGACGCGATTCACGATCCAATCCGCGACGAGATTGGGCATATTCCCTACCAGTCGGGCTATTTTCACCTGCTCGGCAGCCTCATCATGCGGCATGCCCAGCGTCGGCTCGCTGCGCCGCGCAAGGTTGTCGCCGTGGACTGTGACAACACCCTGTGGGGAGGGGTCGTGGGGGAAGTCGGTCCCGAGGGACTGCGGTTCGAGCCTCAGCACCAGCTGCTGCAAGAGACCCTCCAGCGACTTGCGAAATCCGGTGTCCTGGTCTGCCTCTGCAGCAAGAACGAGGAGTTTGACGTCTGGAGCGTGTTTGATCGGCGCCCGGACTTTCGGCTGTCCCGTTCGAGTGTCGTGGGAGCGATGATCAACTGGCTGCCAAAATCCCAGAATCTGAAGGCACTTGCGGCACGGTTGAATCTCGGCATCGACAGCTTTCTGTTTCTCGACGACAACCCGGTGGAGTGTGCCGAGGTTCGTGCGGGGGCACCCGAAGTCCTGACCCTGAATTTTCCGTCCGATCCCACCGCCGCCATCCGCCTTCTGCACCACACGTGGGAACTCGACACCACGACGGGGACCGCGGAAGACCAGGCCCGCACGCGGATGTACCAGGAGGAGTTTCAGCGGCAGGACCTGCAGGCTCAAACGGGGAGTTTTCGAGAGTTCATCGCCAGCCTGCAGTTGGACGTCCGCATCGAGGCGGTCGTTGAAGCCGAGTTGACTCGCGCATCGCAACTGACCCTCCGGACCAATCAGTTCAACTTCCTGACCCGACGCCGGGACGAGGCACAGGTTCGGCAATTGATGGAAGGCGGATCGCACCGGGTGCTGACGGTTCATGTGACCGATCGCTTTGGTGACTATGGCCTCGTCGGATTGCTCATTGCGGAACGTCAGTCCAAGCTTCTGGATGTCGATACTTTTTTGCTCTCCTGCCGGGTCTTGGGCCGCGGGGTCGAGCACCGGATGGTCGCCTGCCTGGGCCAAATGGCCATCCGCGAGGGGCTGGGTGCCGTGCGACTGCGGGTTGAGTTCACCCGCCGAAATGCCCCCGCCAGGGCGTTTTTGGAATCGATAGCCAGCCTGGGTGACAGCTTCTCCGACGAGCAGTCGCTGCAGGTCGTTGTTCCGGCGGAACAACTGACGAACCTGACCTGGGAGCCGGAAGAAGGTGCCGCAGAGATTCCCGCAGAGGCGGGTGCCTCGGTGCCCGCTGCAGTCCCCGATGTGGTCGCCGAGGATGTCTTCAGGGATCGCGAACGGCAAATTGTCCGGACCGCATTGGAGCTGGCCACAGTCGGAGAACTGAGTGAGGCGATCGACGGCGTCCGCCAGGGGGCTGGTACCGAGTCCATCGTTGCGACCGCAG
>CAIUHT010001202.1 GCA_903898975.1 uncultured Planctomycetaceae bacterium | reverse complement strand
GCCAGCACCGTCTTCCCTACCCCGGGGGCATCTTCCAGCAGCACATGCCCCTCGGCCAGCAACGCCGTGACCGCCAGGCGAATGGGCTCGCTCTTACCCAGCAGCACCTGGCCGATATTGGCCTGCAGGGCCGCCACCAAAGATTCCGTTGCAGTTGTCAAAATCTCACCTGTCGCTTGCGAGGCCCAAGACCCCAGTTTCGCCACCGCCGTTGAAAACGCCTGCGACCACCCGGTCATTTCGGCCCACAGATCGTAGCCTACCGATCAAATGGCCCCCCCAACTTCCGACCGCCACTCCTGCGGGCTACTTTTGCCCACGAATCATTGCCTGTCCGTTCTCTGCGCCCACCCCTCTGTACCCGCTCCTCTGTACCCGCCTGGGCCGAGTCCTGACCAATCCAGTCGAGCGCCGCGTTCCATGGGCAGGGTCAATGCTCAACCCAAGTGGAACAAAGAGAGGCCACGGCTGCGGAGCGCGGAGTAGGCCAGCGTTGACAGAGAGTTCATGCAGCCGCAGAGATGACCCGCAGCACCACTTGCGCCAGTCCACTTCTTTCGAGAGTGAAGGATCAGTGAGCGGCGGCACGACCTCGGTCGTCAGCGACTCTCCCTCAGGAGTCTAGCGTGAATGATGCGATGGGGTCCCGCGGACCTTGAGATAGGCCAGGGCGAAGGTCTGATCGTTTCTCAGGGTGCGGTTGAGCAGGGCGAGTTGCCTGCGGACCCGATCGAGCGTTTCGCGAATCGGGCGACTGGCCTGGTCGAAGATCTCGTTGGGGGTGAGCTTCTCGAGTTCGTTGACGGTCCGCACCCCGAGGAATGAGAAGAGCTGGCGGGCGTAGATGTCGTCGCGAAAGACGAGTTCCAGCAGTTCTTCACCAACTACCTTGGGCGGACCCATGCCATTGACCATGGGGGGCTGGTTGGCCAGGCGCTGCGTCGCCAGTTGATTGACCGCCGAGGGAACTGTGGCCCGCGGGGCGAGGGGCTTGCCCGGGGGGGCGACGCTGGCATTCGCCGGGGTCGGGCGACCGTTGACCGCGGGCTTGCCAGCCCCCGCCGGGTGCGAGCCATTTCGCGCCGTGGCGGGAGTCGCGCCCGGTTTCACCACCGGCTTGATGGGGGGCTTGATCATCGCGGGTGCCTTGGCCACGGGCTTCCCCACAACCATCGGCTTGCCCGCCGGGGTGTTGATCGGCTTGGGCAGAGGCTTTCCCTGTGCTTGGGGGGGTCGGCTTGGGAGCGGGCTTGGCCGGCGTCTTGGCCACCGGTTTGGCGGGCAGGCGGGGGGCGGGGGATCCCTTGGCCATCGGCTTCACCGACGGCCGGGCCAACGCTTTCCCAGCGGGCCGACCTGGTTTAGGGACCGGCTTGGTGTGCCGAGCCGCAGCAACGGGACGGGCCACGACACCGCGGTCTGGTTTCGCCTTCGACGAAGGTGCCGCAACCGACCGCGAGGCAGGTTTTCCCTTGGCCATGACTGGTTCTTCTTCTTGCAGATGGGCCGAGCGAACTTTGCCAGAG
>CAIUHT010001201.1 GCA_903898975.1 uncultured Planctomycetaceae bacterium | reverse complement strand
CCCCACCACCCTCCCGGTCTCGAGTGCGAACAGCCACACCCGGTCGGCGCCCAAGCCGGCCAGCCACCGGCCATCCGGGCTGAAGGTCCACTTCCGCACCCGGGTCGTTACCCCCTTGAGCCGGGTCTGCCTGCCCGACTCGCGGTCATACAGCCACAGGCTGCGATCCTCGCAGCCCACCGCCAGCAGTTGACCCCGCCCGTCGCAGCCCAGCGACACGATCTCGGCGGGCCACTTCGCCTCCAGTTCCCGCACCGTGCCGGAGGGCCAGTGGCAGACCGCCAGCGACTGCCCCTCCCGCGCCAGCAGCAGTTCTGACCGCGGTTCGTGGAAGGCGACGCCACGAACCCGCGCCTCCCCCAGGTCGGGGAGCGGGAGTTCCGACTCTTCGGCGACCCGCCAGACCCGCAGCCCCCGACGGAACAGCCCCGTCCCTCCCGTGACCGCCAGCAACTCGCCACTGGGGCTGAATTGCAGATCGTCGGTCTCTTGCAGCACCGTGCTCCACCCCTCGCGGACCGACCCATCGCGCGTGTCGCGAATCTGCAACTGCGTTCCCGATCGCGCCGCCCAGGACGTGCCGTCGGGCGAGAGGGCCGCAGGCAGGCTCCACTCCGGTTCCACCGCTGGCCAGTCGGCTTGCTGGGGCCAGACGTGCCACCCTTGCCGACTCCCGCCCCCCGCCACGTACCGTCCCGCCGGGTCGAAGGCCAACACCTGCTGAGGCTCGGCGACCGCCACCCGTTGCGACTCCCCGGAATCGAGGTTCCAGGTCGCCCATTCGCCATATTCGACCTCGGCCGAGACTAGCCGCCGGGCGGGACCGGCGACCGCCGAGGTCAGTGGCAGATCGACCAGCGTCCGGCGTTCGGCCAGCGGGTCGCCCCCCCAGACCGTCACCCGGCGGGATCCGCGGGTCAGCAGTCCAGCCTCCGCTGGGAGAAACTGCAGCGGTTCGCCGGCCGATTCGAGGGTCTGTTGCAGCCGGGCGAGCCCGGCGGGCTCCAGCGCATAGACATCAACCTCATTGGGAACGCGAGAGACCGCGAGCCGTTGTCCTGCCTCGTCGAACTGCGGTCGATGCCCCCCCGCAATCGACTGAATGAGTGTCCCCAATTCGGCGTTCCAGAGTTCGACCCCGGTCACCAGGTCGACCGCGACCCAGTTCGCGGTGGCGACGGCGGTCGCCTCGCGAAACGCGTCCGCGGGCCAGACACCGAACTGTCTCAGCACCCGCCCACTGGGCAGCTCCACCACCGCGAACCCCTCGCGCTGCGCATCGAGCGCGACCCGCGCCAGCAGTTCGTTGGGTCGGGGCCTCGGCAACAGCGGAGGACGCAGCAGCGGCAGCACCGGCGACGGGTCGGGTTGCCCGGGGTCCAGCAGCACCGCTCCGCCTTCATCGGCTACAGCGACCAGCGTGCGCTGATCGGCCAGAAACCGGACTTGCCGGGGGGCCAGGGGCAGCTCCCAGGTCCGCAGCGTCACACCCCCTTGCGGGTCGTACAGGGTCACCGTCCGATCGAGCGAGGCGATCGCCAGGCGGGGTGGCTCGGCACTGAGCGCCAGGTCGGTCACGGTGT
>CAIUHT010001200.1 GCA_903898975.1 uncultured Planctomycetaceae bacterium | reverse complement strand
CTCGATGCGAACGGCCCCCCGGGTGATGGCGCGACGCTGCACGGGCGGATTGCGAACCTGCCCGCGTGGCGGGTGACGGTCACGGTCGATCCGAGTCCCGACGGGGGGATCTCGGTGACGGGGGTGGTTGATGAGACGTCGCTGTTTGGTGCCTGCCTGCGGCTCACATCGACACTCACCCTGCGTTACGGTGCCAGCGAACTGACGCTGGTCGATCAGGTGACGAACCTGGCGGGGCGTCCCGCCGATCTGCAGTTGCTGTATCACACGCAGTTTGGTCCTCCGTTCCTGGAGGAGGGGGCCGAGGTGGTGCTGCCCGCGGCACGGGTGGTGCCCCGCGATGCCCGGGCGGCGGAGGGGCATGCGGGCTGGCAGCGGTTCCTGGGGCCCCAGGCGGGGTACGCCGAGCAGGTGTACTACGCGCAGCCCAGTGGCACGGCGGCGGGCGAAACGGGAGTGCTGCTGCACAACGCGGCGGGCAACCTGGGAGTTTCACTGGGGTGGAACACGCACGAACTGCCGTGCTTCGCCCTGTGGAAGAACACGCAGGCGACCGCCGACGGGTACTGCGTGGGGCTGGAACCTGCGACCAACTTCCCGAACCTGAAGGCCTACGAGCGGACGCAGGGGCGGGTGAAGACGGTGGCCCCGGGCGGGTCGCACACGGTCCGGTTGCGAATGGCGGTGCACACCGCGGCGGCAGAAGTCGCCGCTGAGGCGAGTCGGCTGCGAGGACTGTTGTCTGGACGCCCGACGGAAGTCTGCCAGGCCCCCCAGGCGGGCTGGACGCCAGCGGGCGAACCGGCGCGATAACGTGCAGTTTGGCCCGGCCTGTCACGCGGACCGATTGTGCCGAGGAGACGAGGCAAACCAGCCCGGGACGACCGCGCCCAAGATGCCGTCGGACCAGGGCCGGAGCGGGCTGGCGTCCCCGCTGATCTGTCCCTTGCCGGAGGGGGCGGGTAGAATGCGGAGATGAGCGGTCTCTGGATTCCCCGTCGAAATTGGCTGCAGTCGGCAGCCTGCGGTTTTGGCTGGCTGGCGAGCCGGGCGCTCCTCGCTGCGCCGGCCTCGGGGGCCGCCTCTTCACCGCTCGCTCCCGCTCCCCACCATCCCCCGCGGGCCAAGCGGATGATCTTTGTGTTCCTGCAGGGGGGACCCAGCCAGGTCGATACGTTCGACTACAAGCCCCGGCTCGATCTGGACGACGGCAAGCAGATGCCGTTCGACGACTCGCGAGTCTTCGCCAACACCGGCAAGCTGGGGACGCCCCAGCGGGTCATGAAGTCTCCGTGGAAGTTCCAGCAGCACGGGGAGTGCGGACGGTGGGTCTCGGAACTGTTTCCCCACGTCGCCACGCATGTCGACCGGCTTTGCTTCGTCCACTCGATGCAGACTGAAGGAGTGGCCCACGGGCCTGCGACCCTGTTTCTGCACTGTGGCTCGACCAACCAGGTGCGGCCCAGCCTGGGATCGTGGCTCTCTTATGGACTGGGGGCCGAGAATGCCAATCTCCCGGCGTTTGTCTCGCTGGCTCCCTCGGCGGGCAATGGGGGGCCGCGTAACTACGGAGCCGGGTTCCTGCCCGCCCGGCACCAGGGAACCGCGCTCGGCCGGGCCGGGCAACCCGCCAGTGAGGCGACCCTCAAGAACCTGCGACCGGCGGGGGAAGCGCTCACACAACAGCGCCGGCAACTCGACCTGATTGGCGAACTCAACCGCCAGCAGGCAGCCCGGTCGCCCATGGAGAGCGAATTCGAGGCAGTCATCGAGAGCTATGAACTGGCGTGGCGATTGCAGACCCGCGTCCCCGAGGTGCTCGATCTGGCGCAAGAGACCGCCGCCACCCAGGCCCTGTATGGCATTGGCAGCGAGCCGACCGATCAGTTTGGCCGGCTCTGCCTGTTGGCCCGCCGGTTGTGCGAAGAGGGAACGCGGTTCGTGCAGGTGACCTACGGTGACAACACCGCCAACCCGGCTTGGGACCAGCACTCGAACCTGCCGAAGCACGCCGATCATGCCCGCGCCTGCGATCGCCCCCTGGCGGGGTTGCTGACCGATCTCGCCCAGCGGGGCCTGCTGGAAGACACCATCGTGTGGTGCGGGGCCGAGTTCGGCCGCACACCCTACGCCGAGAAAAACGGGACCGGTCGCGACCACAACCCCAGGGGCTTCACGGTCTGGCTGGCGGGGGGAGGTTTTCAGCCCGGCCTCGCGTACGGGCAGACCGACGAATTTGGCCACGTCGCGGTCGCAGACCCGGTCCACATGCACGACCTGCATGCCACGCTGCTGGACCTGTTGGGCCTCGATCACGAACGGCTGACGTTCCGGCACGCCGGGCGCGATTTCCGACTCACCGACGTGCGGGGCCGGGTGGTCGATGCCCTCATCAGTTGACCCAGTTGAGTTGACCCAGTTCAGTTGACCCAGTTCAGTTGACCCAGTTCAGACGGTCGGCGGGGTGCCCCGCTGGTGTCGTTCGCACGTGAGTCGCTGCCGACCCTGCCGCCGCACTTCAACTTCCTCCGCTGCCTGTTCCTTACCGCACTCGCACACTTGCGACCATTCCGCATGCCCAACTTTTCGCTCCCCGCCAGTTCCGAGCGGTATTCCCGCCGCGAGATTCTGCGTGCCGGGCTGACCGGTTTCAGCCTGTTGGGTTTGGCCGACATTTTACGGGCCCGAGCCGCCACCGCCGCGCCGCAGGGCGAAAAGACCGCCATCATCCTCGTCTGGCTGCGGGGTGGGGCGAGCCATCTCGAGACGTTCGACACCAAGCCCGAGGCGCCGCTCGAGTACCGTGGCCCGTTCGGGACCATCGACACGAATGTGCCGGGGATTCGCGTGGGCGAACTCCTCCCCCGGCTGGCCCAGTGTGCCGACCGCTACACGCTGCTGCGATCGGTCGCTCACACGGGCGGGGGGCACCCTTCGGGATCGCTGCAGGTCTTGGGGGGCGACCCGGATGCGCAAGACAAACTGCATCCGGTGTTTCCCGACTGGATGACGGTGGTCAGCCACCTGCGGCGGAATCCCGGGCGGGCGTTGCCGAACTACATCGCCGTCAACCCGGTCGACAACTACGACAACTTCCAGATCGCCGGGCCCGGCTACCTGGGAGCGACGTACGAGCCGTTCAAGGTGTTGGGCGACCCCAGCGCGCCGCAGTTCGCGATTCCGAACATTGGGCTGAAGCCCGAGGAATTGCCGGGGCTGGAGCGCCGGATGACACTGCAGAGCGGGTTCGACCGGCTGCGACGGGGGCTGGACCTGTCGGGAACGATGGACGCGGTCGATGGCTTCCGCAAGCAGGCGTTGGGGCTGTTGACCAGTCCCCAGGCGCAGCAGGCGTTTGATTTGACCCAGGAAGACGACCGGCTGCGCGACCGCTACGGGCGGAACGCGTGGGGGCAGCAGTGCCTGCTGGCCCGTCGACTGGTCGAAGCGGGGGTCGATGTGGTGGCGACCGAGTTCGACGGGCCGCTGTGTGGCCGGGTGCAGAACTGGGACGACCACGCCGTCAATCAGCACATCTTCGAGGTCTACCCGTACCGCATGCCGACCTTCGACCAGGCGGTCTCGGCACTGATCGAAGATGTGTATCAGCGGGGGCTCGACCGGCGGGTGCTGGTGGTGGTGACGGGTGAGTTTGGCCGAACCCCGCGGATCTCGCACGTCGCGTCAAGTGGCGGCGGGGTGGGAAGTCGCGACGCGGGAGTGGTCCAACCGGGACGCGACCATTGGCCGCGGGCGAACACGATGCTGTTCGCCGGGGGGGGCATTCGCACCGGCCAGGTGATTGGTGCCACCGACCCGCGTGGGGAAGATCCGGTGGAACGTCGGGTGGGGCCGGGCGACTTCCTGGCGACGGTGTATCGGCACCTTCAGATTGACTACAGGAACGTGTCGATTCCCAACTTAGCCGGTCGCCCGATTCCGATCGTGAGCCAGGGGGATGCGATCCCGGAACTGGCCGGAGCAGTCTGAGCACGGGCGGCATTCCTTCCATGTTGCCGCGTGGGGTCGAGCACGATGCCCGCCGACGAGAGGTGACTGTGCGGCGCGCCTGGCCCGGATGCAAAGGGTGGTCGAGCACAGCGTGGGCATGGCGGCGCCAAACATAAGTTCGTTGTCGCCGGGTTGATTTCGCTCTGCTGCCTGTCTGGGCCACAGGGAGTGGATGACTGGTGGTGTTGGAGAGGTCCTCGCATGCAGTTCAGTCGCCGGGCCTGGCTGGCCACGGGCAGCCTGTTGTTCGCCGTTCCCACCGTGACCCAGGCTGTGGTCGCGGACGATCCGTTGCCGGGCTGGGCCCCGGGCGAGGTCAAGCAGCGGTTGCTGCAATTTGTCGAGCAGGCGACGCGTGAGGGAGGGGCCGGGTTCATCCCGGTCGCCGAGCGGATCGCGGTGTTCGACAACGATGGCACCCTATGGCCCGAGAACCCGGTCCCGTTTCAGGCGGCGTTCGCCCTCGACACCCTGCGG
>CAIUHT010001199.1 GCA_903898975.1 uncultured Planctomycetaceae bacterium | reverse complement strand
GCCCGGGCCGAAGTCGCGGGGGCCCTCAAGCTGACCGACGCTCAGAACGAAGCGATCGCCGAGATCCTCGAAGCGGCCCGCCCGCAACGGGGTGGTCCCGGTGGTGGTGGCCCCGGCGCGGGTGGCCCCGGCGGTGGTTTCGGGCGCAACATGAGTGAAGAAGAACGCACCAAGATGCGGGAAGAGATGGAAGCCCGCCGCAAGAAGACCCAGGAAGACATCGAACTGGTGATGACCGAAGAGCAGAAGGCCGCCTGGACCAAGATGCAGGGAGCCAAGTTCGAATTCCCCGAGCGGCCCAGCTTCGGTGGTGGCTTCGGCGGTGGCTTCGGTCGTGGCGGTGCGGGGGGTGGCCCCGGCGGTGCGGGAGGGGCTCCCGGTGGTGGTGGCCCCGGCGGAGGACGCCGGAATCGCGGTGGCCAGGGGGGCGAGGGAGCCCCACGCGGTGGCGATCGTCCCGCCCGGCCTCCGGTTGACTCCTAGGTTGAAACAGCCGGTCGATTGCGAGCCCAAATCCGGGCTGCAGCGGCTGACTGCCAGCGTGTGACCCACGTCACAACAACTCCAGCGGGTGAGAGTCGGCAATGACTCTCACCCGCTTTTTTTGTGCGCCCGCTGCAGACATTTGCTGGACTTTTCGAACCCCAGCCCGGCTTGAGGCGGTCGGCGCTCTCAAGATGCTCAGCGTCGCCCGGCGATGCCTACCGTCCGCAGGACAAAGAAATCCTCCGCCCGGGCCGGGGTACTTCGAGCAGAACTCAATCCAGGTGGCTCGAAGCCAACTTCGTCCGAGTCGGGTCGGCCTGATTGCTGATCGCTCGCCCGCGGGCGACGTGACGCCCAGGCCCGACACGTCCAATTGGCAGAGCGCTGCGGTCGGTATGTGCCCCGGAGTTCGCGCCGGTCAGCCAGTCGACGCCTGACCAGGCTGCCTCACCGCAGCGCCTGCCCACGCGGTGGGCGGGAGGTTCCGTGCGACTACGAATCAGGCGCTCCAGACGGCCGTCAGAGACCCGTTCAGGAGGCCGGCCCGCTTCACCCGTCCGCAGGGTTGGTCGACTTCTGCGAGAAATCGCCCGCGGGCAACCGGGCGTAGATCGTTGAGAGATGGGCCAGCCGCCCCGCCAGGTCGGCGGGAATCCGCAACGGATTCAGACGCCAGTCCCAGTTCCCCGTCGCTGTCCCCGGAATGTTCATTCGCGCCGTTGAGCCCAGTTCCAGCAGATCCTGCATCGGCACAATGCAGCGGTCGGCGACCGATGCGTACACCGCCCGGATCATGTCCCAGGCCCGGCCCGACCCCCGGCAATCGAGGTAGTCACGAGCCTGGCGAAGTTCATTCTCCCGGTCCTCCGTGGTCTGGTGGAGTTGGGGCCCCGTCTCCCACCAGCCGAGCGCGGTGTCGTTGTCGTGCGTGCCGGTGTAGGAGATGCAATTCCGCACATAGTTGTGCGGCCAGTGCGTGCTGGTCCCGGTTGCGTCACCGAACGCGAACTGCAGCACCCGCATGCCGGGGAGCCCCAGCCCATCCCGCAGCGCTTCGACCTCGGCGGTGATGACCCCCAGGTCCTCGGCAATGATGGGCAACGGTCCCAGCGACTCGCGCAGGGCTTCGAACAGGGCCCGTCCGGGGCCTGGCTGCCACTTCCCCTCCTTGGCGGTGCGGGCGGTGCCCGGGATCTCCCAGTACGCCTCGAACCCGCGGAAGTGATCGATCCGCAGCCAGTCGACACACTGCAGCGTCGCCCAGATCCGGTCGATCCACCAGCGGTAGCCCGTCTCGGCCAGTCGGTCCCAGCGGTACAGCGGGTTGCCCCAGTGCTGCCCGTCCTCGCAGAAATAGTCCGGAGGAACCCCGGCGACCGCCTCGGGCCGTCCCGTCTCGTCGAGCTGGAACAGTTCCTGCCGGGCCCACACGTCGGCACTGTTGTGCCCCACAAAAATCGGCACATCGCCCAGGATCTGGATGCCACGGTCATTGGCCGCCTGCCTGAGCTGGCGCCACTGCCCATAAGCGAGCATCTGGGTGAACTGCTGAAAGCCAAACTCTTCGGCCAGTTCGTGCTTGGCCTGCTGCAGGGCGTGCCAGTCTCGGGACCGGAGCGGGTCGGGCCAGGTGGTCCAATCGCCGGCGGGGAACCGCGAGCGGAGGGCCATGAACAGCGCGTAGTCGTCCAGCCACCAGGCCTGGGCCGCGCCGAAGTCCCACAGCGGTTGCCGTTCCGATTCCGGCCGCGCCAGGTAGCGGTGCCAGGCGGTCCGCAGACGGGGCTCACGCCACTGGGCGACGCGTTCAAAATCGACCCGTTCGACCGCGAATGCCGGGGCGTCGTGCAGGTCGGCGTCGGTGAGCAAGCCCTCTTCGACCAGGGGCTCGAGGGCGATCATCAGTGGACTGATCGCGAAGGACGAAAAACTCTGGTAGGGCGAGGCGCCGCTCGCCGGGGGACCCAGCGGGAGAATCTGCCACAGCGATTGCCGCGCGGCGGTGAGCCACTCGATAAAGCGATAAGCCGCCGGGCCAAAGTCCCCCACCCCAAAGGCGCCGGGGAGCGAAGTCACGTGCAGCAGGACGCCTGCCTGACGTCGTGGCTCCTTCGGGGATTCCATGTCACCTGCTCATCGCCAAGGGCCCGTGAAACGCTCCGATCGCGTTCCGTCCGACGCCGGATCCACCAACCAACCCGGGGGCACAGCTCTGCGGGGCGACTGGAATTCTGGAAGCCGCAGGCTCGTTCCCCGCTGGCCCCTTGCCCCATCGCGTGTGCGGCCCGCCAGGTTTTGGAACTCGCCCCACTGTGGCAACACGAGCCGCGACAACAGGGGCTGCCGGGCAGACCTCCCGGGCCCCGTCTTGCGACCAGTTGCTCCGATCAATCCCACTCGTCAACCAATCCCAAGTCGGAACGAACCCGAGAGCGTTCCGACCTGGGCAACCCGGTCACGGTCAGTTGCCACGCCTCCGGCCGCCACCTGCACCACCGGGGCCCGACATCGGGGGAGCACCGGGAGCGCCGGGGGCTCCAGGAGCACCGGCCCCCATGCCGGGGGCACCCACCCCACCCATGCCGCCCATGCCACTCATGCCGCCAGGCATGCCGCGTCCGGGCTTGAGGGAGTTGGTTCCCTTCTTCTTTTTGGCATCCTTCGAGCCATCCTGATCACCCCCGCCAAATACGCCTGACATCAGCCCCGCCCCTTCATCGCTGGCGGGTTGCTTCTCTTTCAGTTCCTCAAACCGCTGGTTCATGTCCTTGAGTTCCTTGCGGGCGTCTTCGATATCCCGCGTGGTCCCGCCACTGATCGCCAGCAATTCGCCGAATCGATTCACCGTCACTGCCTGGTCCAGCAGCGACTGCAGCGTGTTCGCCGTCTTCTGGTCGAGTGACAGGTCGCCAATGACCGAAGGATCGAGCTTCGGGCCAGCCACTGCATCGAGGAACAGGTCCTGGCTCGCCAGGTTCACCTTGTCTTTCTTGAAGGTCTGTGTCCCGAGGTTGGGGAATTCGGCCTCCACCTTGCCACCCACATATTGGCCGTACTTGAGTGGCACCGTCCCCTCCACGAACGCGCCGACCTCGGTGTCGAACTGGACAATGTCCAGTTCGGCGACCCGGTTGGGCAGGGGCGACTTGGGCACTCGATCGACCACGTAGTGGATCTCTCGGGGTGCGATCGCCGGGGTCGAGGCCTGGCTCCAGGGCGACTCCCGCGTCTCCCCTTCAGCCACCGACGGTTGACGCACGAATTGCGATTCATAGCTCGGGTTGTCGAGGACGAGTTGAATGCGATAGCGGTAGCACTCGTTCGGCTCGACATCGAAATCGAAGAAGCGGAACAGCAGCACGTCGGCACCGGTCGGGGCGACCACGCCCTGGCCCGACGACATGCCCGCCCCCCCCACCCCGCCCCCCATGCCAGAGGCGACGTTGGCTCCCATGCCAACCTGGCCCCCGCCGGCCATGCCACTGGCCATGCCACCTGCCATCATGCCCCCCATGCCGGCGGCCATCGCCCCGGCACCACCGCCACCCACTCCCGCTGGCGGACGCGATCCCCGGGGACCACCCGCACCACCCGCACCACCCGCTCCCCCGGGCATGCTACCCGGCATCCCGCCCGCACCCATCCCGGGGATCCCGCCGGGAGGACGCGAGCCCATCGCTCCGCCCGGGCCCGCCATGCCTGGCATCCCGCCACCGGCACCGGCACCCGCTCCCCCCATGAACCCGGACATGGCTCCCGAGAACTTGTCGGCCCCCCCCCGGTTGACCGCCTCTTTTCGCATCCGCTTGGCGTCCCGCTGACCACGCAGCAGTCCCCCCCGTTTGCGGCCCCCTTCTTCGTCTTCGTCACCCAGCATTTCCGCGGCGGCGGCGTTCATCGCCTCTTCCTCGGCTCGAGCCTCGGCGTCGAGCGTCGGAATCCGGGGATGCACGACGTAGCGCGGATCCCAGTCGTTGTCGAGCCGGCGGGCCAGCGACATCGAGAACACGCCGTCGAGATAATCGGCGGCGACCAGGTCGGCCTCTTCAATCACCACGTCTTTCAGGGAATCGAGCGCCGTTTCGATCGCCACGTCCCGCCACTCTCCCGACCAGGGGTTGGGGCCCGGCAAGGCCCGCTGCCGCTGGATTTTGAAGTCGGAGTAGGTCAAGGCCTGCTCGGCCCGCGAGAGGGTTTCAAAGTGCAGGGCCTTCCGCAGTTTTTCCAGCTGCTGCTTCCGCTCGACCACCGCCAGCAACACAATCGCCCGCTTGCCCCGCGACTTCACCGGCGTGTTCGCCAGGGCGTTGTTCCCCGTGCCTGCTCCCGCGCCGCCCGAGGGACCAAGATCATCGGGGCCTGCCGAGAGATCGACCTCGCTATTGCCTCCACCCGATCGAGCTCCCCTCCGCCTCCGGTCTCGATTTGGGGCCGCAGGAGCTTCAGGCTCTTCCGCTGCCTCTCCCTCGACCTGCTCGATCACCCCGAACTGGATCGATCGGGTCAGCAGATCGACGGGAGCCAGCACCTCAACCTCATCGGCCGGCATCTGGTACTGCAGAATCTTTTGCGAGAGCGGAATCTGGTACTCGAACCGGTTCAGGTCAAGCGCCGCCAGGTTCCGCTCCAGTTCCTGCCGGGCGTCGGTGACGACGAATTTCTCGGTCTCGGTGTTCGGCCAGCGGTTCGTTGTCAGGACCTCGTTGACCTTCTGCGCCTCGGCCTGCATCTGGCCGGGGGTCTTGTCGTAGCCCCCCCAGGTGGTCATGGCCAGGCAGAGCACCGCCAGCAGGCCGGCGACCCCCAGCCCTACCTTCTCTCCATGCGCGAGAAAGAAGCCTTTGTAGTCGTACTTCTTGAGCTTGTTGAGCAGGTTGTTCATGGTCAGATCTCCGGAACCGGAGGACTGCGGTGAAATCGGAACGGAAGGGAGTCAGCAACAGGCACGCGGGTCAGTGGCCGGGCCGATCGATCGGCCCGGCAGTGGGCACCCAGGCTGTTCAGGGTTGGCCGCCAGCGGAAGGTGCTGGTTCGGCCGGGGGAGTGGCACTCTCGGGGGTCGGTTCCCCGGGGGCTTCCCCGGGGGCTTCCCCGGGGGCGTCGCCCGCTGGTGTCGTCGGTTCGTCAGGAGTGTCGTTCGCCGGCGCGGGATCGCTCTCGGTGGGAGCCCCCTCCGCCGGCGCGGTTGCCTCGGTGGTCGCTGCGGCCGGGTTCGCCACAGGAGTTGTACCAGCAGCGGGTGTACCAGCAGCGGGGGTGTTCACCCCCACTGGGGTCCCCTGGGCAGCCGGAACAGCGGCACCGGGAGCACTCGCACCGGGAGCACTCGCACCGGGCGAAGTGGCAGCCGGGCCCGGCACGCCGGGAGTGGCGGTTCCGGCAGGTGTCTCCGTGGCGGGAGGATAGACCAGGGCCAGCACTTCGGGCTTCGGCTTCTTAAAGATGGTGAACCAGCCATCCAGGGCCAGGTTGACCAGGTTGGGGTTGTTCAGCGGATCGATGCCATCCCGTTTCTGGGTGCTGGCGCCGGTCCCCCCAGCGTCTGCGCCGGGCAGGCCACCGCCACCACCCGCCGCGGCTGGCTTGGTGCGGTTGATCATCGTTCCCCCCACGCCGGCCCCCATGCCGCCGCCCCCCCCCTTGCTCATGCCCTTGCTCATCGCCTCGCCCATCCCCTTCATGGCCGCCGCACCACCCCCGGCCATCCCCGCCATGGCACCGGTCATGCCGGGCACGCCCGCCCCGCCCCCGGCCATCATCCCGGCGTTGCTCCCCGCGCTGCCGGCGGGAATCAGTTCTTCTTCCCGGACGTCGGCGACATGGACGCGGGAGACGCGGGCCGGCCACTGGAGACTCGAGAGGGCGACCAGCAGTTCCGGGACCCGGGTCTGATTGATCTTCACTTCCAGGTAGAAGCCGCGGGTGCGCCATTCGTCCCGCTCTTCCACATATCGCCGCTTGGGCTTGTCCCCCTCCTCGCCCAGCTCTTCATCGGGGTTGAAGCTGACCTGGGGGATGGCCCCGATGGTGCTGCTGGCCTGGCTGCCGCCCCCTCCGGCCCCACCCATGCCACTCTGCCCCTTCCCCTTTTCGATCATGTCTTTCATGCCGCCGGCCATCATTTCGCCCATCGAAGCGGCTCCGCTCGTCCCTCCTCCTCCGCCGCCGCCGGAGTTCTTGGGAGTCGACTTGGCCTTGCCGTCGGCCCGGTTGCCACCACGGAGCTGGATCACCCGCACCTCGGGAATCGCGGCATCAAGCTGCGATGTGGCGTCGCGATTGAGGTAGTTGATGACCTGGATCAGCGCCTCGGCCAGCCACAGATCTTCCTGGGCCTCCTCGACGTCTTGAGGCGAGGGGGGCGTTGTGGACGAGCCCGCCAGGCTCTCGGAGGGAGAAATGGGGAAATCGGCCAGGGGGAGTGAAACCAGCCCCTGGGGGGGCTTTCCTTCTTCTTCACTGTCAACCACCGGCTGCAGTTTTTCGTAGACCTCTTCCCGCAACTGCATGTAGTTCTTGCGGTAGAACCCCAGGTCGGCATTGGTGAACTTGGTGGGGTCGTTGGTCGAGAGCTTGGCTGGCCAGGTCTTCAGTGGCTGCTGCGCTTCCCACAGGGCGACCCACACTTTGCGGGCCTCAAGTTCCTGCACCGTGTTGACCTGCTTGAGCCGGTTTTCCCAGTCGGAGTTCGGATCGGCGACCGAGGCCTTCAGTTCATTGAACCGCGAGCTGAGCTTCTTCTCGCGCTCTTCATAGCCCTTGGCCAGCCCCGAGCTGGCCAGAAACCACCCCACCAGGGGAAGCAGCACAGCCAGGCCCAGCAAGATCCAGAACTGGTACTTCAGTACCTGCTTCAGCTTGTCCATCTCTCACCTCGGGGAAACCGGCCAGGGCCGGGGAGGAAGTTGTACGCGGGGGTCTGGTTTGTGACCGACTGGATCGACTGTGTTGTCGGGAGCTACCGGGGAGCCGCCCCGCCAGCCGCGGGGGCACCGGCAGCAGGAGGAGCACCGGCAGCACCCGGCGCGGCTCCGGCAGCGGGGGCTGCGGCACCCGGTGCGGCGGTGCCCGGTGTGGCCGTGCCCGGTGTGGCCGCGCCCGGTGTGGCAGCCCCAGGAGTGGCTCCTGTGGGGGTCGCCGGGGCACCGCCGGGAGTTCCCGGGTTCCCTGGCGTGGCGGAAGGAGCGGCGTTGGGGTCGACCTTGGGAGCGTCGGGGTCGACATCGACCCGCTTCGCCGCCGGGGTCTCTTGCCAGGCGAACTGCACCGTGAACGCGGTCCGCTCGATCTTGCGGCCGGTCTCGGCGTCCCCCTCATCCTTCATGACCTTGTTGGTGGTGCCACCGGTCTTCTTCCCCTTGCCCGGCGTGGGGGATTTCTTCGCCTTGATGGCCGCCTCCTCGGCAGCCGCCCCCTGGCCCTCGGGGTAGAACAGGACCGACGCGTTGGGCAGTGACGCCGAGATTGTGGCCCACTTGATCCCCAGCTTCCGCACCGGGATCGGGTCGCCCAGCCGCTCGGTCCCCGTGTTCAGATCTTTCTGATCCACGGTCCACTGCTGGAGATTCCGCAGGAAGCGTTCATCGACGTACTGCACGTCCGAGAGGTCGATGTTTTCTTCGTTGTGGAAGTGCACCCCCTCGAGGGTGAAGACATAGCCCGGACCCGAGGGGCCGGTCTTGGAGTCGGGTTCCCGCATCCGCTTCTTGGCATCGTCCGACAATCCCTTGTACCAGTCGCCGAGGTTGGCCTGGTACGCCGAGGTGATCCCCAGGATGCGGATGCGGTTTCGCTGCGTGAGCTCGGCCTCTTCCTGCGCGGCACCGTAGTCGCGGGGGAGACACGCCTCGATCGCCTTGTAGACTTCCAGCCAGTGTTCCCGGCCCGCGGTCGAGGCGAACAGGTTTTCGAGGTCTTTCTTCAGCGTGGCGTTCTTCTGGACTGCCGCGTCGTAGTTCGACTTGAAGCCCGTTTTCTTCGAGACTGCCTGCTCGGCCTCTTTCTCGGCCGCGCCGAACCGCTCGGTGCTGACCGTGTTCGCCCGCAGGCCGTAGCCCAACGTCGACAGGCTGACCCCCGCCAGCACGGCGGCGGCCGCCGCCACGGCCCACGGCTTCTTCTTTCGCACCAGGCGGGCGGTGGTGATCTCGGGCGGGAGCAGCGAGGTCTTGACCCGCGTCAGTCCCAGGCCCTGCAGGGCCAGTCCGTACGGGACGGCGAACGCCAGCACATTCTCCTGGAACAACGCCGAGTTCAGCACACTGTCGCCCGACAGCCGCTCGAACGTCTCGACCCGCTCCACTTCCATATCGAGATTCTGCTGCAGGAATTTCTGCAGCCCGGCCAGCTTGAACCCGTTCCCCACCCCGAGGATCTTCGAAATCTTCGCCTGCCGGTTGACCGAAGAGAAGAAGCCAATCGACCGCTGGATTTCGGTCACGTAGTCGTTGAAGACCGGCCGCAGCGACTGGAACACCGCCTTGGGGTCGGGAGCCTTCGTGGCGTTGCACTTGAGATGCTCGGCCTTGGCGAAGGTCAGCTTCATGTCTTTGGTCAAGGCCCGGGTGAAGTGGTTTCCGCCCACGGGGACGTTGCGGATCCAGATCTTCTTTCCGTTCGACACCAGCAGCATCGTGTTGTCGGAGCCCATGTCGAGCACCAGCTGAAACTCACCCGCCTCTTCGTCCCCCATCTCGGCCGACATTCCCAGCCGGTCGTGACACAGGAAGTTGTACAGCGCCAGCGGCGCGATCTGGATCTGGTCGACTTCCACCTTGCGGGCAATGAACGGGTTCAGGTGCTGCATCACCAGGTCCCGCTTCATGGCGAACAGACCCACCTCGGCGTCGAGCAGAAAGCCCGACTCGGCGCCCGAGCCCCCCAGGGGCTGAAAGTCCCAGATGACTTCTTCGAGGGCGAACGGGATCTGTTGCCGGGCCTCGTACTTCACAATCTCGACCACCCGGCTCGGTTCGACGGGAGGGAGTTGAATGAACTTGGCCAGCGCCGACTGCCCGGGCACGCTGATGACCATGCCATCGCCCTTGGTCTGGTTGCGCCCCAGGAACGTGTCGAGCGCCTGC
>CAIUHT010001198.1 GCA_903898975.1 uncultured Planctomycetaceae bacterium | reverse complement strand
GCAGCGCGACGGGCGGGATGAATCCCACCTTACTATCGCGTTATATGACGGGGTGGGGCCTGTGCGGGTTGGGCGCGTGGCTTCGCTTATGGGCGATGGTGTCGCGCTGGGTAAGTGCTGCGGTGGGCGTCCTCTGTACGTGACGACACCCACCGTGGGTTTCCCCAGGGTGGGTGTCGGGTCGGTCGGTTGTTGGGAGTCGCGGGGTTTGTTCCGCGGGGGTTGGGTTCGTCTTAGACGAACTGCGTCGCTCCGGGGGTGGCGACGACCGGTTCGGGGAGCGAGCCCCATTCGTAGCTCGTTGGGGTCAGGTTCTCTTTCGAGTTCAACGCCTGTTCCCAGGTGATGGTCTTCCCCGTGTACGCCGACATGCGACCCATGATCGCCATCAGCGTGCTCTTCGTCATGTAGTCGCCGTTGTTGATGGGGTTGCCACTCCGAATTGCGGCGAACAATTCGTTGTGCTCGGTCTGGTACATGTCTCCCTTTTGACCCTTGAACTTCCAGGTGGTCTTGCCCCCCTGCTTCACCGAGTGGGCGAAGATGTCGCAGGTCCCCTTGGTGCCGAAGACGTGGTCGGAGACGTCGTTCGAGCAGCCGTCGATCTGCCGGCACGACGCGAACGCCTTGACCCCGTTGGCGTATTCATAGACCACCGAGAAGTGGTCGTAGACATTGCCCGATTCGGGGCCGGTGCGGGCCTGGCGGCCGCCCGAGCCAGTGCACTGGACGGGAGGTTCGT
This sequence comes from uncultured Planctomycetaceae bacterium, assembly GCA_903898975.1. Lineage (GTDB taxonomy): Bacteria > Planctomycetota > Planctomycetia > Planctomycetales > Planctomycetaceae > UBA10511. The sequence continues at coordinate 874 of CAIUHT010001198.1, read as the reverse complement.
CGCCCATGGCCCAGGCGACCTTGTCGAGGCTGTGAATGTGCTGCTCGACGTTGTGGTCGCCCGAGAGCCAGGTCATGTGCTGCCAGTTGCGGAGCTGGAACTCCATGTCGCTCCAGCCGGGCTGGCGGGGGAACTTCTTCAGCGTCGAGGTGTGGTAGGTCGCCTGGATGGTGGTGATGTCACCAATGGCTCCCGACTTGATCTGGTCGAAGGTGGCCCGCATGCCGTAGTCGTACCGCCAGCAGAGGCCCGAGACGAGGCAGAGCTTCTTCTCTTTCGCCAGGTTGCTGGTGGCGAACACGCTGCGGACGCCGGGGGCGTCGGTGGCGATGGGCTTTTCGGCGAAGATGTGCTTCCCCTTCTCGACGGCGTAGGCGAGGTGAGCCGGGCGGAAGTGGGGCGGGGCGGTCAGCAGCACCACGTCGATGCCACTGTCGATGACCTGCTTGTAGGCGTCGAAGCCGACGAACTTGTGGTCACTCCTGAGTTCGATCTTGGCGGCGAGCCCGGCGCCGTTGAGGGCGTTGAGGCTCCCTTCGAGGCGATCGGCGAAGGCGTCGCCCATGGCGGTCAGCTTGACGCTGGGGTCGGCGTTGAGGGCCTGGGCGGCGGCCCCGGTGCCGCGGCCACCGCAGCCCACCAGCCCCACCTTGAGGGTGTCGCTGCCAGCGGCGTAGGCGCCGTGAGCGATCGCCAGTTGGCCGGCGAGCACACCACCGGCGACAGCCGAGGAACTCTTGAGGAAGTCGCGCCGCGACGGGGCGGCATCGGCGGTCGGACGAGGCGAGTGGTCCATGCGAATCTCTCGATTTGGGGAGCGAAGGCAAAACGGGATGGGGTGGCACGCAGGGCCACGCGAGCGACTATATCGTCG
>CAIUHT010001197.1 GCA_903898975.1 uncultured Planctomycetaceae bacterium | reverse complement strand
TCTGTCGGAGATGTTTTTCGCGGGGGGGTTCATCATGTGGCCCCTCGCCCTCTGCTCGATCGTGGCGTTCACCTTCGCGGTCGAGCGGATGGTGGTGCTGCGTCGGCGGCGAGTCATTCCCGGTGATTTCGTCCGGCGGTTCCTGGGGCAGCTCGAGCAGCAGCAGCTGGATCGCGCCGCCGCCATCGAGCTGTGCGAGGCGAATTCCAGCCCCATCGCCCAGGTCTTTCTGCACGGTGTGCGAAAGTGGGGCAAGCCGAGTGTCGAAGTCGAGCAGGCGATCCTGGATGGTGGGGAGCGGCAGGTGGGGCACCTGCGGCGACATCTGCGCATCCTGAACGCCGTCGCCACGATCGCACCGCTGCTGGGCCTGCTGGGGACCGTGATCGGGATGATCATGTGCTTCAACCAGATCTCGACCAGTTCGGCGATGGGCAAGTCGGAACAGTTGGCCGGGGGGATTGGTGTGGCCCTGCTGACGACCGCCTTCGGCCTGGCGATCGCGATTCCCGCCCTGATGGTCTACATGTACTTCGCCGGGCGGATTGACGCCCTGGTCATGGAGATGGACACGCTCTCGCAGCGGGTGGTCGATCAGATTTCCGCGGAGGCCCTGGCCGGGCAGGGGGGGCTGCCTCCCCGGGGTGGGCCACCTCGTCCCAAGGCCCTGCCCCCGCTCGGTTCGGCCAAGTCGGCCCCGTAATTCCGGAGTCGCACCGTGCCTCTCAAGCTGCAGCCGCTCGAAGAGCCCCAGCTCAATCTCACCCCGATGATTGACGTGGTCTTCAACCTGCTGATTTTCTTCATGGTGGGGACCCGCTTCGCCGATCTCGAACGACAGTTCGACGTGCAGTTGCCCCAGGTGTCGGCCGCCCAGCCCCTGTCGAACCCCCCGGACGAAATTGTCGTCAATGTCTACGCCGACGGGCGTCTGCTGGTGTCGCGGGAGGAACTGAGCCGGGCGGAACTCCAGGACCGGCTCACCACCGCCCGCGAACGGTACGCCGAGCAGGCGGTGCTGATTCGGGGGGATGGAGGGGCAAGTTTCCAGCAGATCGCCGACGTGCTGGCGGTCTGTCATGCCGCCCAGATCCGCAACTTCTCCCTGGCCACCCAACTGGACTCCGAGTAACCCCGCATGGTCCCGTCCCTCGTTGCGGCTGCGCTCGACGATCTCTGGCCCCGGGTGGTCGAGGGAGTGTCGCAGCGGTGGCAGCAGGCGGTCGCCGATCCGCTGGGGGCCCTGTTCTGGACACTGGTCTGGGGGTGTGCCTTCGTGGCCACCTTCCTGTTCATCCGGATGCTGTTCACCGGCTGGGGTGACCGAAACGTCACCGAGAAGACGCTGGCCCTTTCGCTGCTGGTGCACCTGCTGGTGGCGATGCTCTCGACCACCGTGATGCTGGTGCGGGAGCCCGACCCGCCGACCGAAACCCGCACTCCCCTGCGACGGGTGATGGTGCCCAACACGGGGACTTCCGAGCTTGGGGGCGGAGCGACGGCCGGGCGACCCCGCTGGGATGCCAACGCCCCCCCCGTGGAGGGGGACGCGGAGCGATTGGCCAAGCCACTGGCCCAGGCCGAGCAGACTCCCGACCGGGCGCGGAGCGGCCTGGAACCGGCGACCGCGCTCCCTTTGTCTGCCAACCTGATGGCCGAGGAGTCGCTTCCTCCCGACCCGCGCACCGAGACGCTGCCCGCAACCCCGCCCCGGGCCCGCGAGATTGACGCCGAATTTGACCGCGAGGCAACCGCCACCGCCCGGCGGGAAGCAGAGGCCTCGCCCCGACGACCGGCAGCGACCAAGGGGAGTGATGCGTCGGCGGGCGATCTGCCGCGCCGCCAACGGACGCGACCAACCACGGGCGACTCGCTGCTGACCGACCCGGGGAGATCACTGGTGGGACGCGAGGTTCCCGACGTCGTGGTTCCCATGCGCCCGACTTCGCCAGCCAACCCGGCGGGACTGGGCGGACCATCTGGCGACGATCTTCCCAACACCACCCTGAGCGAACCCACTGTCGGGAAGACGGCACGGGGAGCGGAAGCGGGAAAGTTTGGCCGAACGGGCTTGCGGAAGGGGAGCCAGGAACCGCTGACGGCGTCGACCGACTCTCGCCCGGACCGCACACCGCGATCGGCCGAGACGCCGCTGTTGTCGGGAACGACCAGTGGAACCTCGCGGGGGGGAAGCCTGGGGGAATCGGCGGAACCGGCACCGACCCTGTCGGCGACGGCGTCGTCGCGGCGGGGATTGGGGAGCGCACTCCCTCCGCTGTACCGGCTTCGCGACTCGGCCTCGCGCGATGAGCAGGCGACGCAGCAGGGGGCGACCGCGGCCACCGAGCGGGCGGTCGCCGCCGGGCTGGCTTGGCTGTCGCAGGTGCAGCGCGAGGATGGGTCGTGGCCGACGCTGGAGTCGATCCTGGGAGAAGACCCCGACAAGCCGCGGTTCACCACGACGGGCAACGCCGCCGAGGAGGCCCGCCTGCAGAGCGAGCGGAGTCAGTCGGGGCAGAACGCGGAAAGTGGTTTGACAGGGCTCTCCCTGCTGGCCTACCTGGGGGCGGGGCGGACCCCGACCGATCCGGAATATGGAGATCGTGTCGCGCTCGGCCTGCAATGGCTGATTCGCCAGCAGGTTCGACGGGATGTGGGGGGCAAGCCCGCCGAGCGCGCGGATGATGGCTACCTGGGGGGACGGGCCAACCGCTTTGCCCGGATGTATTGCCATGGCATGGCGACCCTGGCGCTGGGGGAGGCCTACGGCATGACCGGCGACCCCAGCTACAAAGAGCCGCTCGAGCGGGCGACCGCGTTCATCGTGCGGATGCAGTACCCCGATGGTTCGTGGCGGTACAGCGATTGGCGCGGGCAGGAGGGGGCGACCGGCGACATGAGCCTGTTTGGCTGGCAGGTGATGGCGCTGAAGAGCGCGCAGACCGCCGGTATTGTGCTGCCCGGGCAGGCACTCGAACAGTCCCTCGCCCGCGCGAAGACCTTTCTGCTCGATCGCCAGGCCGAGATCCGGCAGCGGGGCGAAAGCCGGCAGGGCGGGCTCGCCTCGTACCGCACTGGTGCGGGTGAGCGGGTCAAACCAGCCATGACCGCCGAGGCGCTCTTCTGCCGACAACTGCTGGAGTTGCCCGCGAATCCTCCCGCGACCGCCGAGGCGGTGGGCTACCTCTCACAACGGCTCCCCAGGTTGTCGCAACCCGATCTGTACTACTGGTACTACGCCACGCTGGCGCTGTTCCAGGAGGGGGGGCCAGCGTGGGAGAAGTGGAACACCGCCCTGCAGGGGGCGTTGATTGACGATCAGCGGACGCAGGGGGACCTGGCGGGGAGCTGGAACCCCCGCCGACCGTGGGGTGATTTTGGCGGCCGGGTCTACTCGACCGCGATGAGCACCCTGTGCCTGGAGGTCTACTATCGGTACCTGCCGCTGACCCGGCTGGGCTCGGCCACGACCGCGGGACCAGCGCGGTCCGCGACTCAACCGGCCCCCGCGACGCCCGGCGACGCGGCGCCAGAGGCGGCGCAATCCCCGCCGAAAAACGCCCCGCCGAACAACGCCCCGCCGAACAACGCTCCAGAGAACAGTCCCGCCGAGGCACCGCCTCGCTGAGCCAAACCGGGAAGCTCACAGGTGCGCGAGCCGCTGTGGTCCGAAGTCGCTCCGAGTTTGTGACCGGCGTGGCGGGGCAGCGCCTGCGACCATTCCTGCCCCCGGCGAGGCGGACCAGGAGAACGCTCGTGGCGACGTACAGCGTTTGCGCGAGGCGTGCAGCGGTGGAGCTTTGCGGCTTTGGAGCCAGCCTACTTCGATTTCCGCTTGGGCGATTTCACCTTCTGCGGCTTGGGACTCTTCTTCAGCGACTGGGTTGAACCGGCCTTGCTGCTGGCGACTTTCTTCAGCGGCTTGGTGGCGGCCGGTTTGGTCTTGGCGCCTTTCACGGCCTTTTTCAGTGTCGGCTTCCTGGTCGCCACCTTGGCGGACTTGGTCGATGCGGTTCGGCCACGGGTCCCCGCCGGCTGAAGCCCCGTGACCCGCTGGCTGGCCGCCTTGCCCCGCGCGGCGGTTTTCTTGGCGGCCTTTCCGGCCGCTTTCTTGGCCGCTGTCTTGGCCACCTTGCCCTGCCCCACTTTCTTCTGGCCCACCTGACCCCCCTTAGGGCCTCCCGGAGGCAGTCTCTTCGTCGCCTTCCGGGGCTTGGCTGCCTGGCCGTAGAGTTTTCGGGTCGCCGGGAGTTTGTCGTAGGCCAACAACTCCTTCGCCTGGGGCTTCAACTGGTTGAGGTAGTCGACCGCCGTATAACGCACGTTGGGCTGCAAGCCGTCGTCGCTCGCCATGGCAACCCCTTCCAATCCTCCCACGTCCCCCGTGGGCTGGTTGGAGAGAGGAATCAGCAGGTCCCCGGCAGTCCCGTGCAGCCAGAGGGCCATGGTTGAGAGGGCGGGAATCCGCAGCATGCGGACCTCGAAGTCGTGCTGCGCGACTTCTTCGAGCGCCTCGGCCGCTTCGAGCGCCAGTGGGCAGTTGGTCGCGTAGCTGCTTTCTTCATACGCCGCGGACGGCGTCTGCCTGGCGGACGCCTCGGGCACCTCGGTGGCGGCGATGACGGAATCGCCCTGGAGGACCAGGTGTCGCCAGCCAACGCGGCGGGCTCCCTTCAGTCCCTTGGCCCCCACCACATCGACCAGGTCGAGGTTGTAGACCGGGGCGGGGGCGGCGAGTTCGTTCGGAGGAGGTCCCCCGGCGGCAATGGATTCGAGAAACTGATTCCCTCCCCCCAGCGCGGCGGCGGTATCCACCGTCGAGTGACACGCTTGCTCGGCGGCGGCGGTAACCGCGGCCGGGGGAACACTGGAGACGAGGGGCATGGCAAACCTCTGGGCCGGGAAAGGCGGAGCACGCGGAGCAGAACGGGAGGAATCGACGGGGCGCTGGTGTCAGCCGTTCATTGGGTGAGATAGGAGTGAGTCCACATCCCGCTGCCGCGATAGGCGGTGCAGAAGGTGGAGTAGGCGACGCGCGTCGTGCCAGAGGCGGGGTCACGAACGGTGACGAACTGAACGTTGCCGCTCGTCTCGACACCGTCGAGCACCACGAAGTGACCCCCCCCGCCCGACCACTGGATTCGGACGGCGACCGGGCGACGGGCGGTGAGGTAGGTCCGCAACTGGGCGAAGGTGAGACGCCCGGTGACGAATCCATTCGGCGCAAGGCAACCCAGCTTGGTCAGGACCGAACTCAGGGACCGCTGCTGATTGCACGGTGCCGGCGACTGACAGCAGGTGGTCGAGCCCATTTCCAGGTTGGCGACGCTGCACTGGGTGCGGGTGCTGGTGGCCCGGTAGAACCGATCGGTGCTGGCTCCCGTGGCGGCCCAGCACCAATTGCTGTGCACCTGCGGCTGCATCCGGAATCCCAACAGCACGGGGCCCCCGGGGGCTGGTGCCCCACCCACGGGGCCGGCGAAGGCCAACCCCGCCGCTGCGAGTGGAGTCCGGGTCGAACGCAGGAATTGGGAGGGCATGGCGACGACTTCACCTCACAATGATTTCAGAACGGACTAGCTCAAGCGACCGACCGCCGGCAGGGGAATCGCAGCTCAGCATCCCTGAAAACAGAGACATCACTGCGACACGCCGTGGATGCTACCCGGCCGGAATGAGGACCTCAACAAAAATCGCCCGCAGTTGGTTCAAAAAACGCCGCAGAGCGAAGGTCACTCAGCAAACCTCTTCATCAGGCTGGATCGCGACCACATATGGCAAGCCCGCCAGTTGGCATCCCGCCCCGGCCGCGCGGCCCGTGATGGTGCCGCGCTGGCGCTGTGAGCGGGCGCCCGCGAATCGCTTGTGGGCAGTCCCGACCCGCGATGGCTGCTGAAGTCCTGGGCACGGACAATTCCACGCGACCAGCGGAGCAAGGCTGGCCGGTGTCGCGCGGAGGACTGTTGTCGAGCGCAGGCGTTGAAAACGCGACCGGCATGAATGGCAGGGGAGGGTCACAACTGGGCTCGATTCGGTTACCATCGCTCACCAGGCCGCAACTGTCGTCGGGACTGTTGGTTCGACTTTTGCAGGCTGCTCGCTTCTGTCTCGAGGTACATCGATGCCCTTCTTCAACCTCGCCGATCTCCCCCCGCTGGAAATCCTCCCCGGGTGCCGCACACGGATTCCCTACGGCCAGCACCTCATGCTCTCTTACCTCGAAATGGACCCCGGGGCCGAAGTCCCGCTCCATTCGCATCCGCATGAGCAGGGGGGCATCCTGGTCTCGGGCCGGCTGCAACTGACCATTGGCGACGAAACCCGCGTCGTGGAGGCGGGCAGCCTGTTTCTCATTCCCCCCGGCGTTCCCCACCGGGCGGTCGCCTGCGACGGCCCGGCGGTCATTCTCGACGTCTTCAGCCCCGTCCGCGAAGACTACGCCGAACGCTACAACAAATACATTCCCCGGCCCGGGCAGACACCTGCCTCAATGCCAACCCCTGCGCCGACGTCGACTTCGTCAACCGCCCACCCGGCTGGCTGACTGCTTGTCTCCCGCGTCGGCCCGCTCAGCAATCGGCCACGCACTGGTTGATTCCGTCCAGCAATTCCAGGATCTCGTACCGGCTTCTCAGCGGTTCTCCATTTGGCCATAGACCTTCCCGGGTTGGGCCATCCACCAGGGTCACCCGGGGACTCGCCTGCCGGGCTGAATGTCGAGAGTTCGATCGTGTTCCAGAGGGGGGGCATGTGTGACGTCGGCATGGGCCGCGTCGTGTTGTATCCGGAATTCCCTTTGGAGGCGTCATGCTCGCTTCTCAGACCCCCACGACCAGTCATTCCAGGCCACCGACGACTTGCAGCCCCCCTGCGGTTGTTGGCGACCAGCCAGAGCCCGCCTCTCCGCGAGTCTGGGCAGATTCAAGATTTGGCCGCCTACGCGCGAAAGTGGCCCTCGGGCTGCTGCTGGCGCTGACCCCGGCGGTTGCGATCCAGGCCGAAGACTGGCGGCAGTTCCGGGGCCCGGGGGGCACCGCGTCGGGTGGCACGCAGGACCTGCCCGTCCAGTGGTCTGCCACCTCGAATCTCGCCTGGCAGGCCGATTTACCCGGCCCCGGTTCCTCCAGTCCCATCCTCGTGGGCGAGCGAATCTTCGTTACCAGCTACACCGGCTATGGACTCAGCAAGGACGAGCCCGGGACCGACTCGAAACTGAGCCGCCAGGTTGTGTGTCTCGATCGGGCGACCGGGAAGATCGGCTGGACCCGCGAATTCGCCAACCAGGTTCGGGAGGATGATTACCGGGGCTATCTGACCGAGCACGGCTACGCCAGCAGCACCCCCACCAGTGACGGGACCCGCGTTTACGCCTTCCTCGGGAAGTCGGGGGTGGTGGCTCTCGACCTGGACGGCAAGGTGCTGTGGCAGGTGGAAGTCGGGCAAGAGTCGAGCAACCGGCGTTGGGGTTCCGCCGCCAGTCTCGTCGTTTCTTCGCAGAGCCTGTTCGTCAACGCCTCGGAGGAGAGCCAGACCGTTTACGCGCTCGATCCCGAGACGGGAAAGCAGCAGTGGAAGGCGACAGGTTCGGCATTGGAGCTGGCCTACGGGACCCCGGCCCTGGTCGAGCTGGGCGACGGACGGACCGACCTCGTGCTGGCCGCGCCGGGAGAGATCTGGGGGCTCAACGCCCAGACGGGCAAGCTGCGGTGGTTCGCCGAGCACACCCTGACCGGCAACGTCTGCCCCAGCGTGGTGGTGCACGAGAAAACGGCGTTTGTGTTTGGCGGGTTTGGCTCGGCGGGAAGTTTCGCGGTCACGCTGGGGGGGGAAGGAGAGTTGGGGGCGAAGGCGAAGCCCTGGACCAGCCGCACCAGTTCGTATGTCGCCACTCCCGTGTATCACGAGGGGCGCCTCTACTGGGTCGATGATCGCGGTCAGGCGCACTGCTGCGATGCGAACACCGGGGAACTGGTTTACCGCGAGCGGGTGCCCGATCTCGACACCGGGGGCCGACCGGTCTACGCGTCGCCCGTCGTGTCGGCGGGACGGTTGTACGTCCCGACCCGTTGGAACGGGGTGCTGGTGGTGGCGGCCGGCACGCGGTACGAAGAGCTGGCCCGCAATCGCTTCGCAGACGATGACAGCGAGTTCAACGCCACCCCGGCGATTGCCGACGGGGCGCTGTACCTGCGGTCGAACAAACGACTGTATCGGGTGCAGGCGTCGGGCCAGTGAGGGGAGTGAGCAGGCCCGTGGGGCGAGGCGATTGGTGGGGGCCAAGGCTGGCCTTGCGAGGCGGGGTGGAATAGAGTCGGGGAGCGCGGGGGTGTGCGACAGCCTCCCCCACTTCCCGATCTTCCCTTCAAGACGTGAGACAAGCTGGTGAACGCGCGGATTGCCCTGCTGCCTGGTGATGGAATTGGCCCCGAAGTGACCGCCGAGGGCCGGCGGGTGCTCGAGGCGGTGGCCGCGCGGTTTGGGCACCAGTTCCAGTTCGTCAGCCTGCCGATGGGGGGGAATGCCATCGACAGCCACGGGACACCGCTGCCCGATTCGACCCTGGCGGCGTGTCGCGAGAGTGACGCGATCCTGCTGGGGGCGGTGGGGGGACCCAAGTGGGATGATCCGCGGGCGAAGACCCGGCCCGAAGCGGGGCTGCTGCAGATTCGCAAGGAACTGGGGCTGTTCGCCAACCTGCGACCGATCGCCCCGTCGCCCCACCTGCTCGCCGCCTCGCCCCTCAAGCCCGAGATTGTGTCGGGCACCGACATTCTCTTCGTGAGGGAGCTGACCGGCGGGTTGTACTTTGGCCCCTCGGGCCGCCGACCGCACGAATCGGGCGAAGAGGCGTTCAGCACCATGACCTACACCACCGCCGAGATCGAGCGGGTGGTGCGGTTGGCCGCGCAGGCCGCCATGGGCCGGCGTCGGAAGCTGACCATGGTCGACAAGGCGAACGTGCTCGAGGCCTCGCGGCTGTGGCGGAGCGTATCGGCGGCCCTGGTCGCGCGCGAATTCCCGCAACTGGCCTACGACGTGGTACTGGTGGACGCGATGGCGATGCACCTCATCTCGCGGCCCCGCGACTTTGACGTCGTTGTGACCGAAAACATGTTCGGTGACATCCTCACCGACGAAGGGTCGATGATCACCGGGTCGATGGGGTTGCTCCCCTCGGCGTCGTTGGGATCGCCCGGCCCCGGGCTCTACGAGCCGATCCACGGCTCGGCCCCCGACATCGCCGGTCGCGGAGTGGCGAACCCCCTGGCGACCATCCTGGCAGCGGCCCTGCTGCTGCGGCACTCGCTGCAG
>CAIUHT010001196.1 GCA_903898975.1 uncultured Planctomycetaceae bacterium | reverse complement strand
GGTGTTCTGGTTCGCGTTCACTTACTCGATCCGCCCACTCTGGCGGCGACTGAAAAACCAGAATCGACGGTTTGGCAGTTAGCACGGCCTGTGCATTCTTTACTCTGCAACGCCGCACGCTGACAGCCCCTCTTGTCGGGAGCCGTCCCCCGCGAACGTCACTCCCGGGCAGCGTACTTCCAGGCAGGTCGCTCCCGGGCAAGTCACTCCGAGGACCACGCCAGCGAATTCCTCCGCTGGGGTTCGCGAATCATCGCCTGTGGAACCGGTGCATTGATAGACTGAGAGCGCGATCGAAGTCTGCCCTCAGTCCGCCAGGTGTTTCCCCTATGGATCCGCAGTTTGAAGCCGAGGACCAGCCCCTGCGCTCCCGCACGGTCGGGGGACGCCGACCGATCTCCCTGCCGGTGTTGTTGCTCCTCACCGTGGCGAGCCTCTCGGCACTGCCCGTCGGATTCTTTGGCGTCTGCACCGCCGAGATCGCGGTCAATGAAATCTATCCCGGCATTCTGGGCGACTCGCTTGGCATGGTGCTCTGGTTGGCGGTTGCGGGGGGAGTGCTCTTGAGCCTCGGCGTATTTCTGCTGGCAGTCTGGCCCCAATGGCGGCGGTATCTCCAGGCCCGCGCTCAATCGCGTGGCCTCACTTCCTCCCAGGCACCCAACCCGACCACCAGGCCTTCCCGCACAGCCTCTCGCCCTGCACCCCGGGATGGGGTCGCGGACGATGGCTCGTCGTAAGCCGGTCTACGGCACCGACGACCCCACTCTCGCACACTCTCCCGGTGGCCCGCTTCTTCAAGACCTGTTTCGATCGGCCCGCTCATGCTCCAGTTGCGCGACCACACGTTCCTGGGAACCACTCAAAGCCTCTGCCCCGAGTGCCTCGCGCTCGTTCCCGCCAAGATCGTGGTCCGCCCCAACCGCCGGGTCTACTTTCGCAAGCATTGCCCGACCCACGGAATTCGCGAGGATTTCGTCTGCTCCGATGTCCGCTGGTACGACCGGACCGAATTCCTCGTCCCCGGGAAGGTTCCCGCCCAGTTCGGAACCGAGCCCGACAAGGGCTGTCCGTACGACTGCGGCCTCTGCACCGAGCACGAACAGCACACCTGCATCGCCCTCGCCGAAATCACCTCGGGCTGCAACCTGCAGTGCCCCATGTGCTTCGCCAGCAGTGGCCCCGGAGGACGCCACTGGACCTTCGAGGAGGCGTGCCGGGCGATTGACCGCGTGGTTGCCGTCGAAACCCGTCCCGAGGTGCTGCAGCTCTCGGGGGGCGAGCCCACGCTGCACCCGCAGTTCGAGCAGATCTTCGAATACGCCTGCGCCCAGCCGATCGATTATGTGATGATCAACACCAACGGCATTCGACTGGCGAATGACGTGGCGCTGGTCGAGCGGATTGCCCGGCTCAAGCACCGTGCCGAGATCTACCTGCAGTTCGACGGTCTGCACGACGGGGTCAATCGCGCCCTGCGGGGCGAGTCGCTGCTGGCGACCAAGCTGCGGGCGATCGACAACCTGGGGCGCGTGGGGCTGCACACCACGCTGGTCTGCACCCTGCAGCCCGACGTCAACTTCGACCAGTTGGGCCCGCTGGTCGAATTCGCCGCCCAGCGCCCGTGGATTTCTGGTCTCAGCCTCCAGCCCGCCACGTACTCGGGCCGGCATGTGCTGCCCGAGCAGCTGGAGCGGCGGATCACCTTTCCCGATGTGGTGAAAGGGCTGGTCGCCCAGACCTCCGGACTCTTCGCCGAAGACGACTTCCTCCCGCTCCCCTGTGCCCATCCCAACTGCCATACCCTGACCTATGCGTTCCGGGCCGGCTCCCGGCTGATTCCCCTCACGCGGTTCATCAATCCCAGCGACAGCATCGACCTGCTGGCGAACGGGATCACGTTCACGCGTCCCAAGGCGCGCGAGCTGATCGAGAAATACCTCGGCCGACTGGGATGCTGCGCGGGGGGCAATTGCGGGCCAGCTGGTGACGAGGCGGGCGCGGGCGAGCGGGGCGGGGCCAACGCCGGGGGGCGGGTCACGCTGACCGATCTGCCGGTTCTCAGGGCGGGGGACGAGGCCGGGGGTGACCCCGAACTGGAAGAAGCGGCCCGGGTCTTCTTTACCAAGGCGCTCTCCGAGCAACTGTCGCCCCGCGATGTGTTTCGCATCACGATCACGTCGTTTCTCGACGCCTACAACTTTGACCTGCGGCGGCTGATGAAGTGCTGCGTGCACCACACGCTCCCGAGCGGGCACATCATTCCGTTCTGTGCCTACAACGTGCTCTACCGCGAGGGGCACGTGGCGCTGCCAACGCTGTTGCAGGCGACCGAGGCGGCCCGCTCGGCCACCGTCGCAGCCTCCAGCGACGGGACCGCAACCGCTGCCGCAGGTGCCGCGCAAAGCTCTGGCACGGGTGCCATGGCTGGCACCGCAAGTTCCCACACGCTGCCGGTCATCCCGCCCCAGTGAGTGAAGCAGCGAGTAAACACTGGTGAGGCCGGCACCCGTGAGACTGGCACCCCTGAGACTGGCACCGGTGGTTCAGGCCCCGTGCCTGAGCACCAGTCCTTAAAAAGCGCGGCGGGGGCGTGCCGGGATTCGTAGCCCAACCATTCTCGCGGGCCAGGTTTCGCACCCCGCGGCATGCCAGACACTCTGCAGTCGCAGCAGGCTGGCTGCCGGTGGTGTGTGTTCAGGGCTGGGGGAGGGCGGGCTTTTCGGTGGGGAGTCCCGCGTCGATGTTGTAATCGGGATCGAACGCCGTCTGGCTCTGGGCGCCCAGGTAATCGACCTGCGCCTTCAGCCATTCGCTCATCTTTGCCTGCTTCGCGTAGCCCAGCAGGCGGGTTTCCAGATCGCGCACCACGTCGGGGTGCTGCTCGGCGAGATTCTGTGTCTCACCCGGGTCGGCGACCACGTCGAACAACTCGGTCTTGCCCGGCAGGGTGGCGACGCGGATCAGTTTCCACCGCCCCCGACGGATTGCGCCGCGGAACAGTTCCACGTTGATCAGCAGGTCGTCATGGGGCGAAGGGACCCCTTCGGTGATGGTCGCCGAGACATCCCTCCCATCGAACGGGTGTTGCGGATCTCCCTGCGCACCCGTAAGGGCCAGCAGCGTCGGCATCACGTCGATATGGTGGATGGGCTCGTTGACGACGGCGGGGCGGAGCTTGCCGGGCCAGTTCACAATCGCCGGCAGTCGAACACCCCCCTCCCGCAGGCTCCCCTTGCCTCCCGAGTAGGGAGCGTTGGAGCAGGGAGGTTTGCTGCCAGTCTCGGCGGCCCGTTCCGCCGCGGGCCGGGCCCCCGTGGCGAACATGGCATTGGTCGGCCCGCCATTGTCGGTGGTGAAGAAGATGAGGGTGTTTTCCCGCAGGCCCCGCTTCTGCAGGGTCTCGACAATTCGCCCGACCTGGGTGTCGAGTCCCGAGATCATGGCGGCGTAGGTGCGCTGCTTGGGGTCGGTGAAGACGTCGCGATAGGCGTCGACCTGGGGCTGCGGAGCCTGGTAGGGGGCATGCGCGGCAAGCGACGAGAAATAGAGAAAGAACGGTTGGGCGGGGTCGTGCTGTTCAATCAGCCGGACCGCCTCGTTGCCAATCAGATCGGTGTAGTAGCCCTCTTCCTTGAGGAACTTTCCGTTTCGCTGCCAGTCGATGATGCCTCCCCGTTCCTTGGTGAAGTAATCGACCTCGCCGACGAGGTTGCCGTAAAAGTGCTGAAAGCCGCGGTTCTGCGGCCAGTATTTCTGGTGGGCGTGCCCGAGGTGCCACTTCCCGACCATGTAGGTGTGGTAGCCCACGTCGTGCAGCGCCTGGGGGAGGGTCCGTTCCGCGGTTGGCAGCCCATAGGTGTGGCTGGGGAAGATCACCAGGGTCTGCAGTCCCTGCCGCAGCGGGTGCCGACCGGTCATCAGTGCCGCCCGAGCGGAAGTGCAGACAGGCAAGCCGTAATAAGACTCAAGTCGCACTCCGTCGCGGGCCAGCGCGTCGATGTGCGGAGTCTTGATGAGGCTGCCACGGTAACCCAGGTCGGCATTGCCAAGGTCATCCGCGAGGATGATCACAATGTTGGGCCGCTCGGCGGCGAACGCCGGGTGTCCCATCGAGAGACCAAGAACGCTGGCCACGATTGAGCAGCCCAGCCGGAACAGTTGGTTGAGTTTCATGGGTGTTTGTCTTGCTGCAACAGCAGCCAAAGGGACGGTGTCTGCGTGCGACTCGCGCTGCAGAGTCGAGGGATTCAGTCCGCCACAGCGTCCCGACAGGGTCAGGCGTGGAGGGCTGCTGTGTGGTGGTTGGCCGAGGAGAGCGGCGATCGGTTCCCGTTCGTCCGACCGCGATCACAACCGGGAGGCGATAGGCCAGCGCGACCTCGCCGGGCGGGCTGACTCCTGCTGATCAAGGTCGTGTCCACGTCGAGTCTAGCTGGACCAATCCCGCGATGCATTCACAAAACCGAAGTCTCACTGCCGCCCACCGGTCGCCCTGGCCCCCGTGGTCGGCTGGGCTGCGTTGTTCGGGGGCGGCCTGGAGGAGCGGGATGGGCCGAATCTGCCCGGTTTAACCTGCGGAGGCTGGAGCATGGGCCAAGGTCAGGTTTCGAGGCCGGAAAGGCGTTGCGGGGGCGCACGCACCGGCACTATCTTGGGGCAGTCGCAGTCTGCACAGTCGGTGAATCCCTGAATTGCCGCCAAAACCTGGGCGGCGACTCCGCACTCCCCAGCGATCGTGAGGGTGGCATGTCGCGTTTTCTGCCGAACCTGGTCGAGGCCGCGGAGGACCTGGTCCGCCTCGAGACCACCTGCCTCCCTCGGGACGAACGGCAGGCCGACAGCCGGGCCCGTGGCCTCGCCCAGCACCACGCCACCTATCGCTTCAACTACACCCACGTCTCCCCACTGGCGATCTGCGACGCGGTTCCGATCCGCGATGAGTTCTCGTTCGGCTGGCTCAAGGTGATTGTCGAGCGGGTGTTGGTGGCGCTGGCCAACCGGGCCGAGCTCGAGACCATCTCAGAACTCCGCGACTATCACCACGCCCGCCATCGACTGGTCAAGAGCCTGTTCGCCGGGGGGCTCGACCGGGTCCGCGAGATCAAGCAGGTCGCCCGCGAGGCGCTGCGGTTGGAGAACCGGATTGGTGCCTCCCGCGAGCACGCGGAGGACATCGGCGAGTATGCCGCGCTGTTTCGCACAATTGGCCTGCCGGGGGTCGCCCGCAACTTCATGGACGATTCCCTGTTCGCCGAACTGCGGGTTGCTGGTCCGAACCCGGTCATGCTCCGCCGACTGACCGGCCCCGACGACCGCCTGCCGCTGACGGAGGCGCTGTTCCAGGTGGGAGCCCCGGGCGACTCGCTCGCCGCCGCCTTCGCCGAGGCCCGCATGTACCTGGCCGATTACGCCCTGCTCGACGGGGCCGAGGCGGGGGATTTTCCGAACGGGCAAAAGTACCTCGCCGCTCCACTCGCCCTGTTCGTCGTGAACAAGGCGACGGGGCGACTGCAGCCGGTCGCCATCCAGTGCCACCAGCGACCTGGGCCCGACAACCCGGTGTTCACTCCCCGCGATGGCTGGAACTGGACGATTGCCAAGACGTTTGTCGAGATCGCCGACGGCAACGTGCACGAGGCCCTGACGCATCTCGGACGCACGCACCTGTCGATGGAACCGTTTGTGGTCTCGACCTATCGCCAGCTGGCGGGGAATCATCCCCTGCACCTGCTGCTGCAACCGCACTTTGAAGGGACGCTGGCAATCAACGAAGCGGCGTGGCGGCACCTGATTGCCTCGCGCGGCGCGGTGGAGAAACTGTTCAGCGCCTCGCTTCCCGCCGCGCAGGGTCTGGCCGCCTCCGGGGTGCGGGAGCAGCAGATCATGCAGTCGCTGCTGCCGCTCACGTTACGGGACCGCGGCGTCGACGACACCTCGGCCCTCCCGCACTATCCGTATCGCGACGATGCCCTGCTGTACTGGAACGCGATTCGACCGTGGGTCGAGTCGTACTCCCGGCTGTATTACGGGGGTGACCGTGATGTGGCCGAGGATGTCGAGCTGCAGGCCTGGGTCCGGGAACTGTCGGCCCCGGATGGCGGTCGGTTGAGTGGCCTGCCGCAGGGGGGCCAGAAAATCGAGACCCGGTCGGAGCTGACCGACCTGCTGACGTTTGTGGTGTTCACCTGCAGTGTGCAGCATGCCGCGGTGAATTTCCCGCAGTACGACCACATGAGTTACGCACCGAACATGCCGCTGGCCGCCTACCAGCCACCGCCAACGAAAACCACGGGGGCCACGGAGGCCGACTACCTCAAGACGTTGCCCACGCTCGACATGGCCGAGTTGCAGATGGAACTGGGTTACCTGCTGGGGACCGCGCACTACACCGAACTGGGGGGCTATTCGGCCGAGGCGTTCGGGGGGGATTTGCGCGTCGCCTCGCTGGTGAATCAGTTCCAGGCATCGTTGCGGGATCTGGGGGACGAGATCGAGCGTCGCAACGCCACTCGTCCCGTGGCCTACACCACGCTGGTCCCCTCGGGGATTCCCCAGAGCATCAACGTGTAGACCCCGCTGTGTGTGGAGGAGGGGAGAGCAGGTTGCTGGTGGCCGTTGGGGCAGCACCAGGGCCGCGGCCCCATGGGATCGAAGAGTCTTCGCTGAACTCCGTCTACGTTTCCGCCTGTGCCGGTGTCCATGTCCGATCCTCTGCGGCAATTCGAGCAGGCGTGGCAGCGTGGCGAGCAGCCGCGCCTGGAAGACCACCTCGCCGCGCTGCCTGTGGAACACCGCGCTCAAGCGTTCCGCGAGTTGCTGGCCGTGGAACGCCGCTTGCGGACTGCGGCGGGCCAGGCGTGCTCGCGCGACACGTATCTCGATCGATTCCCCACGTTCGCCAACGAGGTCGTGCAGGTCTTTCAGTCGCCCCTCGAGGCCTCGCCCCTCCAGACCGCCTTCGAAAAGCCACCCGCCGGGCTGGCCTGCCAGTCGCCCCCGACCTCCGACCCAAGTCCTCTGGCATCGGCAGGAGCCCCCTCCCCGCCGAATTCTCCACCGGCTCGCAGCGAGCCCCCGCGCGGCGAAAGGGCCCCCCGCAGCGAAAGGGCACAGTCGGCGACGAACCGTCGCGACCAGCAGGAACTCCGCCCGCGGACTTCGTTCGGGCGGTATTGGATCGAGCAGGAACTGGGGCGCGGCGGGATGGGCCGGGTGTACCTCGCCCACGACCAGCAGCTGGATCGCCGGGTCGCCCTCAAGGTCCCCCGCTTCGTGGGCGACGAAGACGCCGAGTTGGTCGAGCGGTTCTACCGCGAAGCCCGCGCCATGGCGACAGTGCATCACCCCAACCTCTGCCCGGTGTTCGATGTCGGGCAGATCGACGGGCGGCACTTTCTCACCATGGCCTACATCGAGGGCGAGTCGCTCGCCCAGTTTCTCCGCCGGGCGGGAAAAATCGCCCCCGCTCAAGCCGCTGAACTGCTTCGCAAGGTCGCCGCCGCGCTCGACAAGGCCCACCACGCCGGGATTGTCCACCGCGATCTGAAACCGGCCAATATCATGCTGACCCCCGAGGGGGAGCCCATCATCATGGACTTCGGCCTGGCCCGGCGGAATGTCGCCGGCGAGGCGGAACTGACCCAGTCGGGCATCGTCGTGGGAAGCCCGTCGTACATGGCTCCCGAACAGGTCGAACTCCGCAATCCCGAGATTGGCCCGGCGACCGACATCTGGGCGCTGGGGGTGGTTTTGTACCAGTTGGTCACCGGCCGGCCCCCGTTCACCGGGTCGGTTGCGTCGATCATGGGGCAGATAGTCACCCAGCAGCCTGCGCTCCCCTCCACGGTCGACCCCACGTTGCCTCCCGGAGTCGACGCCGTGGTGGCGAAGGCACTGGCCAAAGACCCCGCCCGCCGGCACGCCTCGGCCCGCGAATTCGCCACCGCCCTGGGCGAAATCCTGGAGACGGGCGACCGCCTCGCACCGGGTGCCGTCACCCAGAGTCAGCCCTTGCCGGTGCGGAGTTCCACCACCCCCCCCGTTGCCACCGGGTCGGTGCCGGGCCCCGGGGAGTCCCCCTCGGTCGCGCCGGGGGTGTCGTCGTCGCAGCCGGGGGGGGCGTCGTCTCCCTCGCGTCCCACGCGCCGCGGTGCCCAGTTGCGGCGGGTCACGATCGCCGTCTTCAATGGTGAGTTTCCCTCCGAGACGTCGAGTACCGATGCCGAGGAGCAGTTGGCGCTGAGTGCAGAATTCGTGCGGCACATCAGCACCCATGTGACTCGCTGGGGGGGAGTGGTGATCTCGGGGACCGATCTGCAGGTGGTGGCCTGCTTCGGATTCCCGCAGGCGTACGAGGACGCCGCCCAGCGCGCTGTGCACGCCGCCCTGCACGTCCTGGCCGATGCCAGCCAACCGCAGTTGCATGTCCCCACGGGCGAGCAGTTGTGGGCCGTCATCCACACGGGGGACGCCATCGCCGAAGACCTCGGCCCGGAG
>CAIUHT010001195.1 GCA_903898975.1 uncultured Planctomycetaceae bacterium | reverse complement strand
CCGGCCGCTGGAGGGACCAGCAAGCGGGTGTCCCTGTCCCTCGGAGGGGACATGGGTGACACGGCTGTTCATGGAGGGGAGACAAGAGGGGGTTCGTCGCGATCACAGAACGTGAGCGCAGGAGGGAGGGCTGGATTCTAGCACAAGCGACGCGTCTCGCAAAGATGTTCTCCCCGGCCCTGATCGTTGATCAAAAACTATTGCCACAAAAGCATTTACGGTCTGCCCCCGGCCGGTATGCCGGACGCCATCAAGATTTTTTCAGCGATAGTTTTGGATCTGCATGGGGCGTCGTGGGCTCCACCTATTTCAGGCCGAGCGTAGCAGCCGCCAGTCGCCGAGATGTCCGCTGTTCGCTATAACAGAACCCCCCAGATGACTGGCTCGTGCTGGTTCACTGGGGCTGGGCCCCGACTGTGGGGCCGCCACCCCAGCCGTCGAATTCTGAAGCAGTCATGTGACACGGAATCGAAGCGGACGCTTGGGGTTCCGTGAATCTGTCGTGCACCCTCCATGGCCAACCAACTCGCCACATCGCTGAAGTCGAGATCATATCTCGGGTTGTTGCTGGCCCAATTCACGGCGACGTTCAACGATCAGGCCATCCACATGGTGGCGGTTTTCTATGCCGTCGACTTGCTGGTTCGCTATGCCCGTGTTCCGGGCTTTGACGAGAAGACCGTCGTCTCGCTGGTCACCGCTTGCTTCATCACCCCGTTCCTGCTGTTCAGCTCTTTCGCAGGCATGTTGGGAGATCGCTTCAGCAAGCGGAACGTGATTGTGTTCTGGAAGGTCGCGGAGGTCGGGATGATGGCGCTGGCCCTGCTTGGGCTGGCGTTGCCACATTTCTTGGAAGAAGGGTCTGCCCGACTACCCTCGGTCGCCACCTGGAGCGCCGGATTGGTGGTGTTCAGCGTGTTCCTGATGGGAACACACAGCACATTCTTCGTGCCCGCCAAGCTCGGGGTGATGCCCGAGCTGATGCACCCTTCAGTGCTGTCACGGGCGAACGGATTGCTTGAGGGGACCAGCTTCATGGCTCAGATCCTGGGGACCTCATTCGGGGGGATGCTCTATGCCTTGCTGAAGGGAGAGGTAATTCAAGGAAATCCAGGACAACTGAGGCTCGGCCAAGAGTGGATTATCGGCGTCGTACTAGTGGCACTGTCCCTGATAGGGACTGTCACTGCGGCGATCATGCAGCCAGTCCCGCCAGCAGCACCCGACAAGCCGTTGTCTTGGAACTGGTGGCACCCTCTGCGTGAAAACCTGGAAATCGTGTTCCGGTCACGTCCCCTCACTCTTGCGGCCACTGGCATTGCGTTCTGCGTATTCATGACACTTTTCTTGAGGCAGACATTGCTGCTGAAGGGAGAGATGGATAAGGAACTGAACACCGCCATGGTCGAGCGAACTGAGCAGCAGCGAATCAGGCAGGGTGAAGTCGAAGCGGCTGACGAGGAGGTTTTGCGAGGCTGGCTTCCGCCACGGCTTGTGCATGCCCTCCGCGAGCCCGAGTTGCGGGTCTCCATGCTGTTTGTGTTGGTCGGATTGGGTGTGGGTGTTGGAAGCCTCGCTGCCGGTTATCTGTCGGGTCATCGTGTCGAATTGGGACTGGTCCCCATCGGCGGTGTTCTCATTATTTTCGGGACAATCGTTCCCTCGATCACGATTGACACCCCATGGCTCTTCGCCGCCTGTCTCTTCACCATTGGGTTCGGGGCGGGTTTCTACCTCGTTCCTATGTACACGCTGTTGCAGCAGCGTGCCCCGAAAACTGCCAAGAGCAAGGTCATTGCCGCCAGTAACTTCATCAATGTCGCTGGTGGGATCGGCTCGGTGGCGGTTTTCTTCGCTGTCGCCGGTTTGCTCGATCGTTTTTTTGGGGCTCGAATCACCGAGGCTCAGGCGATTCAGGATCCTTCGCTGATGGCCGATCGGATTTCCCAGCTGCTTCGCCAGTCTGCCATCCCCCGCCTGTTGTTCCTCTCTGCGGCACTGTTGACCCTACTGGCGATCTGGCTTCTGACCAGACGCATGCCCGATTTCCTGTTACGTGCGGCGATCTGGTTGCGCTGCGCGGGACACAATCGGCTCAGGGTCGCTGGAGCGGAACACCTTCCCCTTGCCGGTCCAACGCTGCTCGTGACCAATGTGGGATCGTTGACTGCCATCTGCGATTTGGTCGCAGGTCTCGATCGCCATTCGCAGTTCCTGCTCCCTCAGCCCGCTCCCCAAGAGAGTTCTCCCAATTGGTTGCTGGCTGTGGCCAGGCAAGCGGGAGTTCGATTTCTGCCCCGATTGTTTTCCGAGAATGATTGGCACTCTGCCCGCTCCGAAGCACTGTCGGTTCTTCAGCGAGGAGATGTGATTGCCGTGCGGGTGAATGGACTCACAGCAGACGAGCGGCTCGCTATGCAGCAACTGCTGGACGATGCCAGAAAAGTCACTGGATTGGTGGTCGTGCCGGTGCAGAGGCTGGCTGAGAACGAGCAGGGCCCGGGCGATCCACGGTTTCCCCAGTTGGTAGTGGGCGAGCCCCTACAGGGGTCGCAAGATGTGTTCCAACTTGAGTCACGGATCAGTGATCTCTGGCGGCGACTTGGGCAGTCCGAGCCGCAATCAAAGCTCTAGATTGGGCAAGGGGTTCGCGACCCGGCTGGTATACTGAGCGAGCAGCATCGGTCCGAAATCGTCGGTCAAGTTAGTGACGAAGCCGCTGCCGCCTGTCGTGGGTGGAGATTCAGGCCGTAGCGATCTTGGGACCATCGTGTTAGCAAGTGGGAGCTTGATTTTGAACGATGGCCTGCCAGCGAACAGGTCTCTCTATGAGCCAGCCAACTTACAATTCGAGGTGAATACGCCGAGCACCCCCCGTAAGTCAATGAAGGCTGACCCGCTCACTGCCGAGGGAATGGTGAGAAACCCGGAATCAGCAGGCTGATGCGATAGAGGCTGACATCGACCGTAATGTAGAGGGTCTGCCGGTCGTCGCCCGAGCCGAAAGTCACGTTGCTGGGCAGTCCCTTGGCCGGCTCCTCAGGCTGACTCGGGATCCCTGTAGGTATGAAGGCGACTTCTTTTCCCGTGGTATCGATCACCAACACTCCAGGCCGCTTGAGACTCCGCGCCGTCAGGTAGACGTGTCCCTTGATGTCCACGGTCATACCGTCGCAGCCCGCCTCATCCTTAAAGTCAAGCAGCATTTTACGGGGACCATTGACCAATCCGTCGCGACCGAGCGGGAAGGCGTAAATTTTCATGGCCCCTCGTGTTGGGGGAGTGGTCGAATCCGCGTCGATGCGATCTGTCCCGTTGTTATGATCGGCCAGATAAAGAGTCATACCGTCCGGGCTCAGGGCGAGGCCGTTGGGCTTCTCCACGTCATGTG
>CAIUHT010001194.1 GCA_903898975.1 uncultured Planctomycetaceae bacterium | reverse complement strand
CGAGAGACGGGGTGTGACCCGCCCGACCTCGAACCGCTCGTGTCACTCCCTGGCCGCGTTCCCGCGCCAGGCCGCACCTTTCGGCGGCCAACAGCCCAACCAGCGGCCCATCGGCAGTCTGACAATCTCGCGAAAACATCTCAAGCCGCCGGAGCCCGCGCCACCCCGGCCGACCGTGGTCGAATTGGGAGCGCGGGATGGGTGCGGACGATCACAAATGTCTGCGCGCAGACGCGACCGGAGAGTCGGGGCAGTTTGACTTGGCAAAATCGGGACGTCTATGCTGGGGGCGCGATGAGGCTGTTCCATGGAGGGTCCGGGCACGGCCCAGGGTCCTGCCGCTGGTTGAGGCACCTGCACCGTGAACGTCCCCTGCTCTTCCCGCAGCACTTGCCACTGCTGTCTGCTCACACCTCTCAGAGACCCGTCATGAATTCCGACCTGACTCGTCTGCAGCCCCTCTCCGACTTCACCCGGCGGGACTTCGTGATGACCTCGCTGGCCGCGGGCTTCGCACTGGCGGTCCAGCCCGTTGCGGCGGAGACCATCACCACCGACACCGCGGGGCTGGTGGCGGGCGAGGTGCAGATTCCCGTGGGTGATGGAAAGATTCCTGGATATCGCGCCCATCCCGACAAGGGGGGCCCGTTCCCCACGGTGCTGGTGGTGCAGGAGATTTTCGGCGTGCATGAGCACATCCGGGACATCTGCCGTCGGTTTGCCAAGCTGGGTTACTTCGCCGTGGCCCCCGAGCTGTATGCCCGACAGGGAGATGTCTCCAAGATGACCGACTTCAGCAAGATCATCGCCGAGGTGGTCTCGAAGGTTCCCGACAAGCAGGTGATGAGCGATCTCGACGCCACGGTGGCATGGGCCAAGGCCTCGGGGAAGGCGAACACTGAGAAGCTGGGCGTGACGGGGTTCTGCTGGGGAGGACGGATTGTGTGGCTGTATTCGGCACACAACCCGAATCTCAAGGCGGGGGTGGCGTGGTACGGCCGGTTGGTGGGGCAGGCCGACGAACTGCATCCGCAGCATCCGCTCGACATCGCCGGGGATCTGAAGGCTCCCGTCCTGGGGCTGTATGGAGGTGCCGACATGGGCATTCCAAATGACACCGTCGAGAAAATGCAGGCGGCGCTGAAGGGGGCGAACAAGCCGAGCGAGATTGTGCTGTATCCCGACACCCCGCACGGCTTCCACGCCGATTACCGCCCTTCTTACCGCAAGGACAAGGCCGACGAAGGGTGGAAGCGACTGCAGGAGTGGTTCCGCAAGCACGGGGTCTCTTGACCGTACGCGTCGCCAGGCCGGGGTGGGACGCGTGTTGTGGCCTGACCCCGGCCTGCTTCTGCCTCGCTGTCAGTGAGTGAGTGAGTGAGTGAGTGAGTGAGTGTTCGGTTCGCCGGGGCCTTGAACCCGGTTTTCGCCCCTGCCCCTGGCGGGGGTGTTCCTGCGGTCTGGGAGCGAAATTGCGCATGTCCCGCCTTGCACCCTGGGTGCTGCTGACGTTGGGCTGGGTCTGGGGTTGTGGTCGACCACCTCGGGACACTGTTGCTCCCACCGCGGAGATCCAGGCTCCTGCCGACGCCGCCCAGGCGAACGAGCCCAATCTCGAGTTCGCCCCCACCGACTGGCCGATGTGGCGGGGTGCTCAAGCCGACGGGGTTGCGGTGGGCCCGGCGGTTCCCAGCACCTGGTCCGAAACAGACAACGTGGTGTGGCGGGCTGAAGTCCCGGGCCGGGGTCACTCTTCGCCCATCGTGCTGGGTGATCGGGTCTTTCTCGAAACCGCCAACGAACAGGCCAAGACGCAGTCGGTTCTCGCCTACGACCTGAAGACCGGCAGCGTGCTCTGGGAGACCGAGCTGTTTCGCGATGGATTCGAGTCGGAGATGCACTCCGAGAACACCCAGGCGACCAGTACGCTCGCGACCGATGGAGAGCGGCTTTTCGCCAGCTTCCTCAATGACCGGTCAATCTGGCTGGTGGCCCTCGACCTCGAGGGGACCGAGCAGTGGCGGACCAATGTGGGGACGTTCGCGTCGAAGTTTGGCTACTCGGCCTCACCCACGCTGTACCGGGGCCTGGTGCTGTTGGCCGCCGATCATCAGCAGGGTGGCTTCCTCGCCGCCCTCCGCCGGGAGACGGGGGACGTGGTGTGGCGGCGGAACCGGCCGGCGAAGTCGAGCTATGCGTCGCCCCGCGTGGTCCGCCTGGGGACTGAAGACCAACTGGTGCTGTGCGGGTGCAACCTGGTCTCGAGCTTCAACCCCTTGACGGGTGCGGTGAACTGGGAGACCCGGGGGAGTGCCGAGGCGGGAGTGGGGACCCTGGTCACCACGGGCGACCTGCTGTTCGCCAGCGCGGGCTACCCCGAGCAAGAGACCCTGGCGGTGCGGCCCGATGGGTCGGTCGCCTGGCGGAACAAGACGAAGTCTTACTGTCCGTCACTGCTGGCCCACGAGGGACACGTCTACCAGGTCGCCGACGATGGCATTCTGCGCTGCTATGAAGCGGCCAGTGGCCGGGAGACATGGAAGCAGCGGATTGGGGGCCGGTACCGCGTGTCGCCGGTGCTGTCGGGCGACCAGATCCTGATCACCGACATGCAGGGGCGAACGACGGTCTTCAAGGCCGACCCCGAGAAGTACCAGCAGGTGGCGGTCAATCAGCTGGGGGAAGAGGGGTTTGCGAGCCCGGCAATCAGCGCGGGGCGACTGCTGCTGCGCACCGCGAGCAGCGGAGGAGGCCAACGCAAAGAGACGTTGTACTGCATCGCCGGCAGTGAGAAGCCCGCTCCCTGAAGCAACGGGTTGCGGCGCGGGTCCTGGCTTCGCGGCGGGTTGTGAATTCGCGTACCGGCTGGCCGCACCACGAGCAGCTGGCACGGCGACTCGAGCAAACGTCCCCGGTCCGCACCGGGAACAGAACGCCACGGGACGCACTCTCGTTATCGCCCCGGAAGTCTCCGCAGGTCTCCGGCCAGGCTGGGCAGTGACCACTCAGTCGGCGGCTTTCCCCGAGCCCTGCATCGTCAGCGTGTACAACGTGGTGACCGCACCGACCGACATCAGGGCGTAGGCGGCCCATTCGGGGGGCTGAATCACCTCCCGGCGGTCATTGCTGACCCGGGTCACCAACCGCCGCCAGCCCGTCGGGGTCGTGGCTGTGCCGCGACTCTTCAGCACCACCCGATCGACCTGCAGGCAGGCGATTCCGGTGACTCCCACCATGAGTCCCACGGCGAACAAAAACGAACGAATCATCGGCTCATCCACCCTTCCCGGCAGAACTGGTCGCTGTGGAGGGGGACCATCACGGTCGTGTTGCAGGCGCGATCCACCCTCTCTGGGAGCGATCGTCAACAGGACCGGTCAGGTTGCAGGAATTCGGCGGAGCCCCGTGCGACCCGAGGGACAGGTTGAAACGGCAGGCGTAGACCAATCGTTGCGACCGCCACCGCCGCTGTGGGCGCTCCCTTTCCCAGGACAGCTGGATGGCGCTGACCAGGGCCACCCTTCTCGCCGACGATCGACTGTCGGCGCCGACCCTCGGCCCCCTCACCCAGCATGGCCGACCCGCTCGCGGAGTTTTCGATCGTTCGGAAGATTTGTGTGGGGCGAAGGGGTGCAAGGACTGTGGAGCGCCGAGGTTGATGCAGCGCTGACTGAGTTCGCCTTGTGTCGGGTGATGTTTGTGGTGCCCTGGGCCTGTGGTGCCATGAACGCGGCGGTCGGGTGGGCGATCGCGCGGAAGGGAACGCGACCCGGCTGGCTGTTCCCGGGGTGAATGACACGGGCCTTCGCGGAGCCTGTCCGCGATGCCAATGGGTGGCCCGAAACCGATCATCGCGCCGCATCGCCAGCGCATACACTGGGCAGGAGCGGTCAGGCAGCGTAATCTGAAGACCACGCCAGCCACCCCTCTCGGTCGCGAGGTGGGTGGAGGGTGATCCTCTCTTCTTGCCACAGGTTAGCCATGCCTCAAGTGCTGATGCCCATCGGTGATGCAACCGAGGTGCTCGATACGCTGTATCCCTACTTCCGACTCCCCGAAGATGGCTTTGAGGTGGTGGTCGCCGGCCCACAGGCCCGGATCTACCACGGCGTGATGCACGAGATTCCCCCCCAGGAAAACATCCCCTGGGACATCACCCGCGAACAGCCCGCCTACCACGTCAAGGCGACCGTCGCCTTCCGCGATGTCGACCCGGCCCCGTATGCCGGGCTGTTTCTCAGCGGCGGGCGGGCCCCCGAGTATCTGCGATATGACCAGGACCTGCTGCGGATCACCCGGCATTTCTTCGAGGCGGGCAAGCCTGTGGCTGTTGTCTGCCATGGGGTGGAAATCGCCGCGGCCGCCGGGATGCTGAAGGGTCGAACTCTCACCACGGTCGCCAAGTGCGCCCTCGACATCACGCAGGTTGGCGGGAGCTATGTGAATGTTCCCTGCCACGTGGATGGCAACCTGGTGAGCGCCCGCACCTGGCACGACAACACCGTCTTCCTCAAAGAGTTCATCCGCCTGCTCAAAGGGGCTCGCTAAGCCGACCGCGTAACAGTGGAGACTGCGCCACCATTTTGGCGGCCCGGCCCCTGCCCCGCTGGCCGCGCCTCGACTGCCCCCTCAACCGGGGCCAGCCCACAACGCGAGGTGAGGAATTCCGAGGCCCGTCGGGCCGGCCGAGCTGGCGCTCCATCGTTCGCCGGCCGCGGTCCGCGTCTTCGCCATCTGAAAGGGAACGCCATGCCCCGTCGCATCTTGCTCGGACAACACCTGCGACTGGCCCTCTGCCTGTACGTGACGCGATCTCTTTCCGAGTTACGCTGGCCCCTCGCCAGCGCCATCGCGCTGCCCTGCCTGGTCTTCTTGGGCTCCTCACTCGCCCGAGCGGCCGAACCCCCGGCACTGGTGCCCCGGACCACAGGGCCGACCGTCGCGCTCGCTGCCAGAGCCCGCGGTGTCGCCAAGGCCAACGCCGCGACTCAGGCACTCTCAGTCCGCACACGGGAAGATCGCATTGAGGTGACAAACGGCGATCGTCCCGTGGGAACGTTTCTCTTTCGCGATCCCAAGCTGCTCCGCCCTCATTGGGCCAACCTGTTCGGCCCGGGGGGAGCCCGCCTGACCCGCAACTATCCCCCGGTGGAGGGGGCCGACGCCACCGATCATGCCGACATGCACTCGGGCATCTGGCTCGCCTTCGGCGACCTGAGCGGCCACGACTTCTGGCGCAACAAGGCCCGCATCGAGCACCGCGAGTTCACGCTCGCGCCCCGCGTGGAGGGGGGCCGCTTGCAGTTCGCCACCCGCTCGGCACTCGTCTCGGCCCAGGGTGAGCCGGTGGGCGAACTTCTCTCGCGGCATGAACTGGCCCCGTCGCAGTTCGGCTGGCTGCTGGCCTGGCAGGCGATACTGCAGGCCACGCACGGCGACCTCAAGCTGGGTGACCAGGAGGAAATGGGCTTCGGAGCCCGCGTCGCCAGCGACCTCACCGAAAAGCAACATGGGCGACTGCGGAGCGCGTCGGGACTCACCACGGCGCAGGCCACCTGGGGGCAGCCCGCCGACTGGTGCGACTACGCCGATCAACGCGAACCAGGGCGCGGCGTGCTGCTGGTTCCCTCGCCGCAGAACTTTCGCCCCAGCTGGTGGCACAATCGCGACTACGGCGTGTTTGTGGCGAATCCCTTCGGCCGGGCCGCGATGAAACAGGGGCCACCGAGCGTGGTCACCATTCCTCAAGGGGAGCAGTTGACCCTGCTGTTTGGTGCCGTGCTGCACGACGGCGCGGGGTTCGACCCAGCCGCCGCCGCCAAGGCCTGGGTCACCGCAACCGAAGCACTCGCCCCGACACAACAGTGAGGTCGCAATTCGCCGGGCCAGCGAGGGACGCGCTGGCCACCCCGCACTTGTGACGACAACCTCTCAGGGCCAACGGTCGTTCAGCGCCAGTGTCCCTCGTCGCCTCGATACAAAACAGGCTTGCCGCGGTGTCAGCGGTGCATCGCGGTGAGGGCCGGGCGGTTTGCGAACCGGCACTGCGGTCAACTGGAAGGTCGGCGAGGCCAACTGGGGTGTCATCCCGCTGGGCCCACAGTATCCTGCCGCTGGGGACACCCCATCTTCGCCCCCCCATTTCCCTTTGCTTACGAGGCTGCCCGATGTCAGGAATCTCTCGTCGCCGCTGGCTGCAGACCGCGTTGTCGGCTCCCTGGCTGGCGCCGCTGGGTGGGTTCGCCTCGGCCAACATCGCCACGCCACTGGCCGCCGAAACGACACCGGCCACGCCCCCTCGCCTGCTGAACCGCCCTCCCCGGGCGAAGCTGCCGATTGCGGCGGTCTGCACGGTCTATCATCGCGCCAGCCACGCCGATGTGATCCTGGGGAAGATCCTGGAAGGCTGGCGGCAGGATGGCGGGCCCGGTCCCGACCTGCGCATCGCCGCGATGTATGTCGATCAGTTTCCCGAGACCGATCTCAGCCGCGACCTGTCGGCACGGTATGGGTTCCCCATTGTCTCGCGGATTGACGAGGCGTTGACGCTGGGGACCAACCGGTTGCAGGTCGCGGGGGTATTGAGCATCGGGGAGCATGGCGACTACCCGCATGACCCGGTGACGGGGCAGCACCAGTATCCCCGGCGGCGGTTTTTCGATGCGATTGCCGACACTTTCGAGCGGTGCGGCCAGGTCGCCCCGGTGTTCAACGACAAGCACCTCTCCTGGAAATACACAGACGCCCTCGCGATGGTCGAGCGGGCCCGCCAGCTTGAGATTCCCCTGCTGGCAGGTTCCAGCCTGCCGGTCGCCTGGCGATTGCCCCAGTTGGTGCTGCCCCGCGACTGCGAGGTCGAAGCAGCACTGTCGATTGGGTATGGCGGGTTGGAATCGTACGGCTTCCATGCCCTCGAGATGCATGCCTGCCAGCTGGAACGCCGGCGGGGTGGTGAGACCGGCCTGCGCGCGATTCGCACGGTTCCCACCGCGGACCTGCTGGAGGCGGGCCGGCAGGGAGAGTGGTCTCAAAAGCTGTTCGCCGCCGCCCGAGCCGTGATGCCCGGTGCCCCGCGCGATACCGCGCAGTGGGAGCCTCGGGACGGCGCCGGGGCGTTTGTGCTCGAGCATCGCGACGGGTTGCGGTCGGCGGTGGTCATGGCGAATGGCCTGGCGGGGCACTTCAGCTGCGCGTTCCAGCTGAAGGGGGTGGCCGAGCCGGTGGCGTGCTGGTTCAAACTGCAGGAGGGGGCTCCCTTTGGTCACTTCGCCCACCTGCTGCGGGCGATTGAAGAGACCGTTCACTCGCGTCGACCCGCCTATCCCGTCGAGCGGACGCTGTGGACCACCGGGGTGCTCGACCGCGCCCAGCAGAGCGCGGCGCAAGGTGGGCGGCGTCTCGAGACTCCCGAACTCGACTTCACCTGGCAACCGGTCGACTGGCCCTACGCCAATGCAGTCGATTCGCCCCTCGAAATCCCCAACGATTGATCGAGCGCCATGGGCCCCTCCCACCGATGCCGCGCCTGGGGACATGGCCCGACCGACGCTGCAAATGGCTGACACCGGGGTCGTTCAACCGGCCCCTGTGAGTGGTGCCCACGGCGGACTCGGGCCCAGCCCGCTGGAACGCTGAGACACGCTGTGAGATCGCCTCAGCGGCGACCATCGGGAGGGCCACCGTCAGTGGAGCGACCGTCTGCGGGGGAGCGACGCCCGCGCTGGCCCTGGCACGCCTTCGAGCAGTACCGGACCTCGTCCCAGACCTTCGCCCACTTCCGACGCCACTCGAACGGTCGGCCGCAGACGACGCACAGCTTCGTCGGATTCGGTTGTCCGGCTCGCCTGGTCATCGGGTTGCCTCGCTTTCCTCGTTCACATCCCTCACGCGTCGCGCAGTCAGGTCACTCTCCCGGCCGGCCCAGCGCTTCTTCGAGAAACCGGTACGCCTCGTCGCGCGCGGCCCGGGGAAAACTGTGCTCGGCTTCTGGGTAGATGGCACGCAGGGCCGACTCGGCGTTGTGCACCGCGTAAACCTTCCGCGCCGCGTCGACCACTTCTTTCACTCCCGCGACGGCGAAGTCGCTGTCGCGCGTGGCGGCCGAAATGAAGCAGGCCCGCGGCGCGATCGCCCCAATCAGTTCGTGAAAGTCGAAGGGCAGCTGTCGAATGTCGTTCTTGAACTCGCTGGCGATGCGGGGCATGTAGCGTGGTCCGGTCCAACTGGGGAGGTCATCGACCCCCAGCGCGGTGAAGCCGCAACTGCTCACCACCGCCCGCAAACGCGGCTCGAACAATGCCGTGAAGATGGCGTTGTGCCCTCCCAGCGAGTGGCCGATGCAGCCAATGCGGTCGCGGGCGACTCCGGGAATCGACTGCAGCACATCGACGGCGACCACGTTGTCCCAGATCGCCTTCATGGTGCCGCTGGCATATTCGGGATGAGCGGCGAAGTCCCAGGCATGCTCGCCAAACGACGGATAATCGGGTGACAGCGTGACGAAGCCGCGCAGGGCCAGTTCGCGCGCATACGCCAACTCGCGGTCACCCGCGAGGCCGACTGGTTCGTCCTTGCCAGCTTCTGTCGTCTGCTGCAGGCACAGGATGCCGGGCCGGGGACGATCGGGCAGATTCGGGGTGTCGGGGGCCAGCAGCCACGCCGAGACCCATTCGTCGAGCGCGGTCTGGTACCGCACCTTGCGTCGCCACAGTCCCTCGCCTCGCGTCTCTTCGAGGACTTCGAAGCGGGGGGCGACTCGTACGGCGGGACCCGGAAACTCCCCAGCCACGCGTTCGAAATGCCGCTGAATATGCGCCCGACGTCGCAACCAGTCGGCGGGGGTGCTCACCACGTGTCGGATGGGCGCGCGACCTGTCCCAGCGTCCCCGGCCTCCGGTCGCGTCGGTTCGAGCCAATAGAGCAGCTCGCGATGGTCGGGATAATCGGGCGGGGGAGCGTCGGGCACGAACTCGCCCACGGGGGGGCCGTCGCGGTACGAGATCACCCATTCCCCCCGGCTGGTCCGATACCGCACGGCATGCTGCGGCCGCTCGAAATCGGTCGGCGTTGTGCGTCGCAAGCGACTGGGCGAGCCCGCCTCGAGGACCTCGCCGGCAACGCGGAACACAATCCCCGTGCGGTCGCCCAGCGAATGCCCGGTCGAGGCGAAAACCTTGCCGTCGACATCGGCCGCCTGCACGATTCGCGGAACCACATCCAGCCCGGCCCCCTGCAGGTTCGCAATCATCTCGCGGGCATCTTCGATGGGACAGACGTCGTCGTCGGCTCCGTGCACAATGTACAGCCGGGCGGTGCTCCCCCACTGCTTCTGCAAGGCGGCGTGCCCGGGGTGCCCAATGAAGCGAATCTCCTGGGCATCCCGCGAGAGGAAGGCGGAACTGGCCGGGTCGCGGCTGTAGCGGGCATTCAACCCGCTCCCCCCGGGTCGATTGAAGGCAATGTCATCACTCAGCTTGGGCATGCCGCACAGGTCGATCACGGCGGTGAAGGTGTGCGGCGCGAGCTTGTGGGCCATGAGGGCGACATTCCCTCCGCCCGAGCCCCCCGTGGCGAAAATCCGCCCACGATCGAATTCGATTCCCGCGGCGGTCAGCCCGGCGAAAGTGTGCTGCAGGGCCCGCAGGG
Source organism: uncultured Planctomycetaceae bacterium (assembly GCA_903898975.1). Lineage (GTDB taxonomy): Bacteria > Planctomycetota > Planctomycetia > Planctomycetales > Planctomycetaceae > UBA10511. Next base: position 1,640 of record CAIUHT010001194.1, on the reverse strand, counting down.
CGTCGAGCGCCTGCAACCAGCCAAAGTCGTACGGTTCGGGCCCCTCGATCGAATCTTTCGGGCCCGACTGCAGGTAGTCGACGCACAGGGCAACGCAGTCGCAGCGGCGGGCCAGTTCCTCGGGCTGGGCGGTGCCGACACTGTCGCTGCCGCCCCAGTTGTGCAGGGTCAGGAACAAGCCGGTCTTGGGGGTGACCCCGTCCAGCCGACCATTGGGATAGCAGACCCGCACCCGCACCGACCGCGGACCAGGGCGGAGGGGCCAGGGCTGAGCGGAGACCTGGTAGACCCCGTTCGTCGCTGGCAGAGGGGGCCCCTCGGCGGCCAACGCGGAGCGTTCGACCAGAGCGAACCCCAGGGCATTCAGCCCCCAGGCCCACGCGAGCACCAGCCCCCACCGGGTCACGCGGGCCGACCGGGTTCTGGGCAGGTCAAGCCGGCTGGGGGGCGTGGTTACACGCCGGGGTGTGAGCCACGAGGCGGGGCAGGGGCAACTCCTGGCTGCGGTGTCGTGGCTGTTCATGGCCAACTCCCCTTGGGAATGCACAGGCGGGCGCTGATGGCAGCGCGGGGAAGAGGTCGCGGGGCCGGGCCCCGGATCTCACCTTTCATGATGTAGCAGATACAGCCGGGCTTCGCCCCTGGCTGGGCTCGCTGTCGGGCTTCCTCCTGGGGAATTCCTCAGCAGCTGGTCGGGGGCGGGCCCGGTTGTTCCCCCAAGATGGTTTCGTTTTTCTGTTCAGCCCCCGGGTGGCCCGTTAAGATCGAGGCTGCCACCTCGACGACGCTCCGGGCGTTGGCATCCGCTTACTCACTCTCGACTCGCATGGCGATCCAAAACAAAACCCTGTTTGACAAGCTCTCCGAAATCTCCCGGAATCTCTGGTGGAGCTGGCAACCCGAGGTGGTGCAGGTCTTCCGCGAATTGAACGCACCGCTCTTCAGCGAGCTGGCGCACAATCCCGTTCGACTGCTGAGCACCCTGGGACGCGAAGAGGTCGAACGGCTCGCCGTTGAGGCGGGGCTTCCGACCCGCATCAACTGGGCGTATCGCCGGTGGTGCGAGTACCAGGCCTCGTTCGACACCTGGGGGGCGACGCACGCCGGGGTGCTGGGGCAGCGGCCCGCCGTGTATTTCTCGGCCGAATTCGGGCTGCACGAGTCCCTCCCAATCTACTCGGGGGGGCTGGGGGTCCTGGCGGGGGATCACCTCAAGAGCGCCTCCGACCTGGGTGTCCCGCTGGTGGGTGTCGGGCTGTTTTACAGCCAGGGGTACTTCACCCAGGCCCTCGACGCGAACGGCTGGCAGCAGGAGACGTACAACGACCTCGACCCCGCCGGGCTCCCCATGGTCGCCGCCCGCACCCCGCAGGGAGCCGAGGTGCTGGTGCAGGTCGACACCCGCAGTGGTCCACTCTTCGCCCGGGTCTGGCTGGTGAACGTGGGCCGCATCCGGCTGTTCCTGCTCGATGCGAACGTCCCGCAGAACAGCGACGAAGACCGCCGCCTCACCTCGCGCCTCTATGGGGGTGACCAGCGGACCCGCATCCGGCAGGAGATCATCCTCGGCATTGGCGGTGTGCGGGCACTGGCGGCGCTCGGGATTCATCCCGGTGTCATCCACATGAACGAGGGGCACT
>CAIUHT010001193.1 GCA_903898975.1 uncultured Planctomycetaceae bacterium | reverse complement strand
GATCGCTCGATCAAAGATTTTCTTGACGTTTCTCACGCTTTTTCTCGCCTTGGGTTTTATCTCTGTCAACGTGACCACCATGCAGGGATTCTATCGAGATCAACTCTCCGAATCGTGGATCCCGAACGACACTCCGAAAAAACAGCTCGCGCTCCACAAGGCCACGGCCCCCCAGACAGGGGCCCCTCTGCTGCTCATTAACGCCACCGTCAATCTGCATGGCTGCCCTTACGACGGGGCGCGGAGCAGGACCGAACGTTATGAGCTCTCACCACTCTTCGTCGGCAGCGAGCGGCTCGGCTTCCATCCCACCTCCTCTTTTTACAATGCGGGATATACGCTTGGTGAAGCGACAGCCATCTCCGCCGCCGCTGTCTCGCCTGTCGCCGACGGGAATGTTCTTTCCCGAGCGCTCCTGGTCGTTCTCAATTTCCGGCTCGGGCAGTGGCTTCCACGCCCTAATCAGGAGGCGCGTACCCGCCCGATCCTCGACTATCCCATGTCCCACCGCCTGCTTTGGGAGCACTTGTGCAAAGCCCCGGAAGAGCGTTCGTTCCTGTTCGTCACTGACGGCGGGCATCACGAAAACACTGGCATTGAATCGTTGCTCATTCGTCGCTGTCGCGTCATTCTCGCAGCCGATTTCAGCGAAGACCCCGACTACGCGTTCGCCGACTTCCGCAAACTGTGCCTCCGGGCGCGCGAGAGGCTTGGTACTACTCTCCGCCAGGATAAGCGTTTCCCCCTGGCTTCCCTCATCCCTGACCCAACCACCAAGGAAGTCAAGGCGCACCTGGCTCTCTTTGAAATCGAGTACCCGCCGCAAAACGCCACCCGTGGGGACCACACCCCCGACTCTCATGACAACAAGGGATGGTTGATCCTTCTCAAGCCCGGCCTCTCAGGGGATGAGCCCGCCGGGCTGCGCGAGTGCCGTCGCGATTTCAGCCAGTTCCCTCACGATCCCACCGGCGACCAGCTGTTCGAAGAGAGCCGTTTCATGGCCTATCGGCAGCTCGGTGAACACCTGGGGGACGAGTTGTTTCGGTTCTTGAACACCGGCGAGGATACTCGCGGGCAGGATGTGTCCCGCGATCGCGACGACATTCTTTGGCTGTCCCAACATTGGGCGCCCGCTCCCAATGCGAGGGCCGAGTCACAAGATGCTGGCCAAACCACCCGGAAAGTCGCTGTCGACACGCAGGCAGACTCGCCAGGCACAGTCCGCCCCGTGACATCCCCCTCAACCATTGAGGCTGCCTGCTGACCCCACCGAGGCTGATACCAATCCCTCGGGTCTTGACGAGCCAAATCAGGCCTGGGAGTTCACCCCACAGCGTGCTCCGGGTGGCATTCTGAACTCGGGGGACGTCGACATGCATCCCACGAACGCCCATCAGGTCCCTCTTCAACCAGCCGCAATTCGTCGAAGGGTGGCTCGCTTTCCAGCCAACCCACCACCCCCCGACCGCCTCATGCCTCCCCTCCCCCAATACGTCTGCGCCATCCTGCACAATCGACGGGGGGAGGTGCTGCTGGAGTGTCGTCCCGCCGATGCCGCCATCGCCGCCGGGCGGTGGACCTGCTTTGGTGGTCACCGCGAGGTCGACGAAGCGCCCGAGGCGGCGTTGCGGCGGGAACTGTCGGAAGAACTCGGTTGGCAGCCCGGCCCGCTCACGCCAGTGGTGGCCCTGTGGGTCGGGGGAGAGCTGATCGCCTGGTTCTACGCGGCGGAGTGCGACCTGGCGGTCGCCGAACTCAGGCTCGAACCGGGCCGCTCCGCGCGTTGGGTTGGCCCCCAGGAACTCGCCGAAACGCCCCTCAGCCCCTGGCATGCGGCCACGCTGCACGCCTGGCGGTCGGGCGAGGCAGTTGTGTCGCTGCCGGATTGAGCAAGGCACAATCCCGGGGCACCCCGGCATGATACCCCCCACGACAAGACCGCAGTGCCCCTCCGCACGCCGCGAGAGAACGCGAGAGGAGACCGTTTCGGCGGACCCATCGCGACCCGGCTTTGGCATGTCCCAACCTCCCGGGCCCGCCAGCCTGGGCAACGGGTGACAGGCGCTCCGCAGCAGTGACTGGCAGGCGAGGAATGCGTCCTCCGGCGCCGTCACGCGACGACATCGATCGCAGCAGGACAGGCTTGGAAAACGGAGCGGGCACAGGCTCGCGCGGGCTGTCTGCACTCAGTTCTGCCTCCCGCCACACAGGAGTGCGGGAGTTCAACCGAGGCAACCAGAGTGCCGCTGATCTTGGGGACCCACAGCGCAGACTGGCAAGTTGACAGTCCGGCAGAGCGGCCGATAGGATTCGGGAGTGTCTGAAGTTGGGAATTCTCCAGAGACGGCGAAAAGCCGGGCCGCCTGGGGCGACCACGACCAATTCTTCTGCGAGAGCCCCGGCGATGCGTCTGGCGTTAACCCTGAGTCCGGGCCTGAAACAAGATTCGAAGTTTCACCTGGTGGTACTCGACTGGGAACGCCAGGAGCTGATTGAAGTCTACCAGGAGCAGTCGGAATTCTTTGGTTCTTCACATAAAGGATTTGCCGGAGCCAGCCTGGTGGGCGACCGACTCTTCGCGGTCGATGAAGTGAATCTGTACGAGTTGTCATTGAATCCCATCCGCCGGCTGAGGAAGGTGTCGCACGGGCTGTTGAACGACGTCCATCATATTGCGGTGGTGGGTGATCGGGTCCTGGTGGCGAATTCGGGGCTCGAAACGGTCGAGGAATTCAACGACAGGTTCGAGCATGTGCGGACGCACTTCCTGCTGCGGAGGCATGGTCGCGAATTTGGCCAATGCCTGTCGCGAGTCCAGCATGCCATCCTCAGGGGGACGCGCAGGCTGATTGGCTGGAACAAGCTGTATGGGCACCTGCCCGACCGGCAGCGATTCGCCAATCTCAAGAAGTTTCTGAATCCGGCCCGCTACCACCAGCCCGGGCTCGACGTCCGGCGCTGGGATTTTCGCCCCCATTACCTGCACCCCAACCATGTCTGGGGTGAGGGGAAGACCCCGCTCGTCACCTTGTCGTCGATGGGAATGATCGTGGAACTGGAGAGCGGTCGGGTTGTGGCCCGCGATCTCGGTTTCCCCCATGACGGGCTTGCCCTGGGCCGCAGGTTCTTTGTGACCGACTGTGCGACCAATCAGCTGGTGGTCTTTCCATACGACCCGGCGACCGGTGAGATTGGCCCGAAGCCAGAGCGGGTCCCGATCTGCGGGAGCCTGGGCGAGGCGTTCCTGCGGGGAGTCGCCTGCGATGGAGAGCGG
>CAIUHT010001192.1 GCA_903898975.1 uncultured Planctomycetaceae bacterium | reverse complement strand
CCGCGTAGCCCGCTGAAGACGAATAGTCGGCAGGGCCAAACTGGTAGAGTTCCACCCCCGGCACCCGGCACAGTTCGTCGATATTCTGATGGGCCTTGACCGTCTCGAGAATCGGCACCACCAGCACGTGTTCCTCGGCATCACGCACGTGCTCTGGCAGGCACCGCCCCCACGCCGTCGCTCGCTCACCTCCCACCCCCCGCACGCCTCGGGGGGGGTAATGCGCGTAGGCCACCGCCTGCTCCAGTTGGCTGGCTGTTTCAATCCACGGAATCACCACCCCGTCGGCACCCACGTCGAGCGCCCGCTTGATCAGGCCCCCATTCAGTTCGGTCACACGCACCAGCGTCACCGTCTCGCTGCGCACCGCCGCCCGCACGTGCTGCACCACATCGCCCCAGTCGAGGTGACCGTGCTCCGTGTCGATCACCACGTAGTCCAATCCCAGCCCCACCGCAATCTCGGTCACGCTCGCCGATTCCAGCGTCACCCACAGCCCCCACGCGGTCTGGTCCTGCTGAAGCTTGGCCCGCACCCGCCGTATCGCAGCAACATTCATTTCCACTCGTCCCCAACCTGCTGACCCGGAAATCGCCCAACGCCCCGAACCTGCGGTTCACCCCGTCCCCAGCGCTGGCACGCCCCGCTCGGTAATTCGCGGCACCACTCAGCCCGGTGACGCGGAATTTCGAAACCGCTCGGTCCGGCCCAGGCAGCAGAATACCGAAATGCGAAAACACCGCCAGCCCGCCCCTGTTTGAGGGACGGGCTGGCGACAGAGTGCAGCACGCGACTCGACAACCCCGGGGCTCAGTGAGCCGGGGGGGCCTCGGTCTGAAACGCCCGACTGCGGAACAGGAAGTCGATAATGTTCCCCTCGTGAGGCTGCAGCCAGTTCAGGGCCAGCGTCTTCACCTCACCCAGGTTCAGGCGGTCAATGTTGGTTGCATCCAGCAGCTTCTGCTTCCACTTGGCATCGTTCGTCAGCACAGTGCAGACCAGCGTCGGGCCAATCGCGGAAATCATCTTGTCCTGCGGGCACTCGACCACCGTCGTGAACGGGAACATGTACTCGGCCTTCACCAGCGCCGGGTCGGGGCTGGCGCAGTGCACAATGGTTGGCCGCAGGTAGTCGCACCGTTCGTGCTCCACCAGCCGGGGGCCGTTCCGGTACTTCGCCGTGACCTCGGTCACCCCCCCCTCCTGGCAGCCCTCGTCAATCTGCGCCGAGACCCCCGCCGCCACCCCCTTGCTGGTGAACGCCGCGAGACTCGCCTTGGGGTTCGTCATCGGCAGCGGTTCGATCGGGCCCAGCTTCCGGGCCAGCGCTTCGGCGATCTCCGCGGTGTGCCGCGAGGCCCAGATCCCCGAGCAGTTGATGCAACCCCGTCCCCCATTCAGGAAGACGCTGTCCGCCATCAGGTCGATGTACTTCTCCCAGTCATCGACCACATCATCGCCCAGCAGGATCTTGCTGAAGCCCGGGCCGTGCACCTGCACCCGCGGATTCCCGGAGTACTTCTCGACCATCTGCTGGCCACCAAACACCATCGTGCGGCCACACGCCTCGGTCACCGCCGTCCCCACATCGTGGGCCCCGGGGTAGATCGAAATCGCCTCCCGTGGCACTCCCGCTGCGAAAAACGCCTCGGCCATCCGATAGGGCGTGAACGGTTCCTGCGAACCAGGCTTCATCACCAGCCCGATCTGCAGCGGAATCACCGGCAACCACAGGGTGTGCACCCCGGGCGAGTTCGACGGCAACACCATCCCCAGCACCGGGCTGTGGGCCTGGTAGCTCAGCATTACGCCACGGTCTTCCTTGCCGTAGCCCTTGGTCAGCACGTCAAACGGCAACCCGCGGGTCAACGCCTCGAGAATCTCCCGCATGTGGTGCAACACGAAGTGGTTCTTCTTCATGTTGAACGCCGCCATGTGCTCGGGGAGCCCCGTGCTCGCCGACTGCAGCCGGCAGAACTCCGCCGGGCTCTGCGTCCCCGTCCCCATCGGCAGCGTGGCGTTCAGGTACAGGTCGCCTGCCTTGGCCATCATCTCGATCAACTGGTCGATCGAGAACTGCCGCAGCACGTCCCGCGCCCGCTGCGCGTGCCGCTTGTCCATCTGCACCATCCCGCCCGTCGCCTGGTGCAGCTTCGCCAGCGTCTCCCCCGTCTCGAAGTGCACGATCTCGTGCTTCTCGAGACTCTCGTACGGCTTGCCCCAACGCAGAATGGGAATCTCAATCACGGCAGTTGGCTCACGGTGAAATGCAAATGGTGCGAAGAACAAGCACGGACGAGACCGCTCCGTCGGTCGGGCTGCGCGGCAACTCGCAGCGAACCCCAACTCCCTGCCCCAACTCGATGCTCAGGCTCGGTGCCCGAACTCGTTGCCGAGCCTTCAAAAAACCCGGCTCGGCAGGCGAAGGGAGTCGGGGCGGTTGCCGCCCCGACTTGAAACCCCTCAGCGACTAATACACGCCGACCGTCGTGGTCTTGGCGAACTCGTGGAATGGACGCGTCCCGCTGATGCCGTCCCACGGGAACTTCGCGATCGGCTGCTCACGCTCCCCTTCATCCCGCTCCATGAACCCGGGGATAAAGGTCTCTTTCGTCAGCGTCGTCAGCTTCACACGCCCCGTGCCCCCGTAGGGGACCAGCGTGTTGTAGTCCTTGAACTCCACCACCTCGATCACCGCCCGGGGCTGCGGGGCGAAGTAGGTGATCTTGTAATTGTCGGCAGGATCGAACGGCTTGCCACACGCCAGGCCCATCAGCGTGTTGCCGTACGTCGGTGTCATGAAGACCGGCCCCGACCCCGGATTGTCCGGATCGCACAGCAGCTCTTCCATGGCGAACCGGTACCACTGCGGCGTGAACTCGGTCCCGCCTGAGAAGATCCCGGTGATGCCACTCGCCTTGATGCTGCTCCCCTTTTCGAACAGCTTCATCGCCAGCGCTTCCAGCAGCTTGGGCGTCGTGAACATGCAGCGGACGTCGTGCCCCGCCGAAAGAATCGTGATCGCCTGGTCGATCACGTGGTCGCGGTACGCCTCCATCTCCTTGATATTGCCCCGCTTGATCAGCTTCACCACCCACCGCGGGTCGAGGTCGACGCAGAAGCAGATCCCCCCCCGGTACTGGGCCAGGTGCTCGACCGCCAACCGCAGTCGCCGGGGTCCCGAGGGGCCCAGCATCAACCAGTTCGACCCCTTCGGGAAACTGGCGTCGGGCAGCGTGTCGCTGAAGTTCTCGTAGTCGGTCTTCCAGTCGTCAATCTGCATGCGACTCTTCGGGATGCCCGTCGTGCCCCCCGTCTCGAACACGTACACCCCTTTGCCCTTCAGACCCGCCGGGATCCACCGCTGAATCGGTCCCCCACGCAGCCACTCGTCTTCAAACGAGGGGAACTTCCGCAGGTCCTCGAACGTGTGCACCGCCTTGCGGGGGTCGAAACCCAATGTCTTGGCCCGCTCCAGCCAGAACGGACACCCCGTCGCCGGGTTGAAGTGCCACTCCATCATGTCCCGGACATGAGCGTCCAGTTTCTCTTTGGCACTTTGCAGCTGGGGAGCGGTCGCCGGGGGGTTGACAGTACTCACGGTGGGACTGGCCTCGGAGGTGGGATTGCGCGGCTGGCGTCAGCCCGATCGCTCAAGCCAGAGCAAACCGGGGGAAGGTTCGAAAATAATAGGACATCACCGATGGATTGCAAACGGGCGCACAGCTTCGCCCCAGTCACCTCTCCGAGCAAAAAAAAACTCCGGAACGACGGCTGAGCCGCAGTTCCGGAGTTGATTCGTCGACACACTCGATCAGGCCAGATCGGTGCGGGTTTCTCAAGGATTAACGAGGAGGAACTGGTGAGGGAGTTCCACCGGGAGCCCCACCCGGAGCCCCGCCACCCGGGACTCCACCGCCGGGAACTCCACCCGGCACACCGCCAGGCACGCCCCCCGGAATTCCACCCGGAATACCCCCAGGAATCCCACCGGGCACACCTCCGGTCCCTCCCCCGGGGGGAGCGATTCCAATCCCGCCACCGGTTCCGCCACCGGGCTGACCTCCCGGGATACCGGGGGTTGTCCCGCCACCATTGACCGGCGGGCGCGGGGGCTGGATCGTGATCCCACCACCGGGCTGGCCTGTGCCACCGCCGGGAACGCCACCGATGCCCCCCCCAGGAATCCCACCCCCGGGAATCCCACCTCCAGGCATTCCACCCGGAGGCGTG
>CAIUHT010001191.1 GCA_903898975.1 uncultured Planctomycetaceae bacterium | reverse complement strand
TGTCAGCAGATGTCTCGCTATCTCTACACGACATTCGGACTGCTCGCCGCGTCTTTTATCCTGCTTGCAGCTTCAGGTTTGGGCATGGCAGCCGATCCGTTCTGGGGTGCGGACCCAGCATGGAGCCTGATCCACGAGCCTGCCGTCGAGCGGGATTTGAAACTCTCGCCTTCTACAAGCCGGGACTTGAGGAGGCTACTCGACGAGTACGACGCCAGGTTCTTTCCGCTCCGCAACAAGCCGTCGGACGAAGCTGCTAAAAGCGTCTCGGACGAAATGGCGCACCTGTCAAAAAAACTTCAGGAGATTCTTTCAGAGCCCCAGTTCCGGAGACTGGTGGAGATTCAGACCAGACAGCAGGGGACAGGAGCACTGCTACGACCGGGGCTTTCCTCACTCTTGGATTACACGCCTAAGCAAAAAGAGGAGTTGGAGCAGGCCGTCTCCGAAGCGCTCGCGAAGACAGAAGATCTGGAGAAACGCGCGGAAGACGGCGAACCACGGGAGCCTCTGCAAAAGCAATATTCGAAGATCAAGCAAGACGAGCTCAAGAAGGTCATCCGCATTCTGAGCCCCACGCAAAAGTCCATATGGCAAAAGTCTCTGGGCCGCGATTTTGACCTGACGAAACTTGGCCAAGCCAGATTCAAGGCGCCGGAACTCGTGGACTCCGGTGAATGGCTGAACTCCGAGAAGCCGTTGACACTGAAGTCGTTGGCTGGCAAGGTCGTGGTGCTCCATTTCTATGCGTTCGGCTGCATCAACTGCATCAGGAACTTCCCGACGTATGTGGACTGGCAGGAGCGATTTCTGGGCAAGGACGTCGTGATCATCGGTATCCATACGCCGGAGACAGCCGCTGAGCAGGACTCTGCCACCGTCCGGGCAAAGGCCGATGGCAATGCGTTCACATTCCCCGTCCTGATTGACACGACAAAGGCCAACTGGAATGCGTGGGGAAACTCGATGTGGCCGTCGGTCTACCTCATCGATAAACGCGGCTATCTGCGGCATTTCTGGCCCGGTGAACTGAAGTGGCAGGGCGCGACGGGAGACGTGTGGATGCGGGAAAAGATCGAGCAACTTCTGGCTGAGCCCGCCGCCCCCTGAGCACAACCCGGGGTCGCTGCCCTGCCGGAGCCCCACGTCGGTGCCGGCTTGATCGGAATCCTCAGGCGGCAGGGTTTCCCGGCCAGCCACCCCCAACGCCAGCGGGATGTCCCGAGTGGCATTCTTGCACCAACTGCCCGCAATGCCCGATGTCTTGACGGTCGAGTCGGCCCGGGGGATTGCTCCCCCGGACCTCTCACAGAACCTGACTTGTGGTTCACGCATCCGGCTCTTTGGAATCCGTATTCAAATCCCCGGAGAGTCGCTTCTGGGTTTGAGCCGACCATGGGAGTTGGTTGAATTTCGTCCAGAGTTCGATCAGCAACACCAAGTGCCTGGCGAATCAAGCGTTCGGATACGCTCGATGCATCCCCGAACTGATGCTCTTGTGCCATGGCCCGCATTGACTTCCGTTCGGCTTGGGGATCCAAGCTCGGTAAGAATCACCCGGCAGATATATTCCCGACAGCAACGCCGCCTGAACCTGGGGGACACGGCGCGAAGATTTGCAGTCTCGGCAATCCACAGAGACTGGCGCTCTAACACATTTTGTGTTAGAGATTAACTCCTCGGTTTGCTCCGGGCCGGCATCAGAGCCGGCCCGACTCATTGACTGCATGGAGGCTGCAAAATGGCAGAGCCGGGCTCGAAGTTGCCCTCGTTTGTCTCCCATTTCGAGTCTCTCACCGACCCGCGTGCCCTGAAAGCTCGGAAGCATTTGCTGACCGATGTCATGGCCATCGCCGTCTGTGCGATCCTGTGTAGTGCAGATGGGCCAACGGCGATTCATCGGTGAGCCGTCTCGCGGTTTGACTGGTTGAATCAGTTCCTGTCACTCCCCAACGGAACCCCATCCCGCGACTGCATTCGGCGGGTGCTGATGGCGATCAATCCCGGGGACTTTCAGCGATGCTTCGAGGCATGGATTCGGTCGACCGTGATTCCACTGTTGGATGGAACAGTGCAGCAGGTGGCGATCGACGGGAAGACCCTGCGACGTGCGCACAACTCCCGACAAGACCTCGATCCGCTGCATGTCGTCAGCGCGTGGGCCACCGAGTTGGGGCTCTCACTCGGGCAGGTGGCCACCGGCGACAAACCGGATGAAATCAGCGGAATTCAAGCGGTCCTGAAGGTCTTGGACCTG
>CAIUHT010001190.1 GCA_903898975.1 uncultured Planctomycetaceae bacterium | reverse complement strand
GCTGTCGGCACTGACCGCATGGGAAGACGGCGGAAGCGCCGTACTCCAAGCTGAAACCGCCCGGCGGGGTTTGGCGGCGTGTGGTGGATGGCGGTCACATGCCAGCGACCGGACGACAACTTACTGTCCCCCCACCCCCTCCCCTCCCCCGCGACGACGGTGTTCGTGCTTGGCACAGCGGTTCGCGCGGGAGAGGGGGGACGGCAGCCCAAGGCGGTGCCGGACGCGCTCGAACCACGCGCGGCGTCCGGAGCGCGATCGACTCTCCCAGGAGCGAGCCTGCAGGGCTCGTTCAGTCAGCCCAGGTCGAAGGGCTGGGTTACGCCCCCCAATGTGACGCGGCCCTGCAGGGGCCGTTCACCGTCGTCGGGCGGAGGGGGCATTCACACGCTGTGCGGTACGAAACCGGCGTGGGTGACGTCGATCGCGATGGAATCGAGGAACGTCCCCGGCACGCCCTGTGCAAAACGACCCACGTCAAAACCAGGCGAACGGCTCTCGTCGAAATCAGGCGAACGGCCCAGCGTCAGCTGGCTGGTGAAACCGTGCCGCGCGCGAACGACTCGCGAACGCCATTTTTTTCGCAGCGGGGCACATCAATTCTGCCTCGCCAACATTAAAGATCCGCCACGAGTTCGCCCCGCGGGTGTGCCGGCCCCGCTGCCCCCGATTGGCTGACGCCACACGTTCGCCTGGCTGTCGCCCTACACAATTTGTTTGGCGCACAAAATCGGGACGGGAACAGTTTGTGTCTGTCCCATTTTTTAATCGCAATAGTTCTCATAACAATCAATTGGCGGGATTATGGGTTGGATGACTTTGATTTGCCAAGTCTTTTTTTTGCGATGATCCCCCCAGCTTTTCTTGCCGACAAGTTCAAAACCCTGTCGTACGGCCTGCGCCCTAACCCGCCAGCAGTTCCTGCATGTGGATCTCGACGCACTCTGCCAGTTTGTCGACGTTGTAGCCCCCCTCCAGCAGGCTGACCAGGCGGCCTGCGCAGTGGTGCTTCGCAACGTCCACCACCAGCCGCGTCAGGGGTTGGTAGTCTTCCGATTCCAATCCCAGCGAGCCCACCGGGTCGGCGGCGTGGGCGTCGAAGCCCGCGCTCAGCAGCACCAGTTGCGGTCGACATTTCGTCGCCGCGTCGGTCAAGAGTCGCTCGAATCGCGCCAGAAACTCCCGCCGGGGAGTTCCGAACTTCAGGGGCAGGTTGAAGATGCACCCCTGCCCCGCTCCCCGCCCCGTCTCGTGCGCGGCTCCCGTGCCGGGATAGAACGGAGACCGGTGAACCGACACAAAATGCACGTGCCCCGATTCGTAAAAAATGTCCTGTGTGCCATTGCCGTGGTGCACGTCGAAATCGACCACCAGCACGCGCTCGAGGTGATGCTGGGCCCGGGCGTGGGCGGCGGCGACCGCGACGTTGTTGAACAGGCAAAAGCCCATCGGCCCGTCGGCCACGGCGTGGTGCCCCGGGGGTCGCGCCAGGCACAGCGCCCGGCGCGGTTGCTCGCCCAGCGCGGCATCGACGGCGGCCAGTGCCGAGCCCGCCGCCTGCAACGCCACCCGGTACGACTGCGCGCTCACCACGGTGTCGGCCTCGATCCGTCCCGGGGCCTGGGCACACAGCCGCTGCATTTCGGCGACGTGGCGGGGGGTGTGGACCCGCTCGAGTTCGGCGGTGGTCGCCTGCCGGATCGTTCCCCGATCGAACCGGGCGGTGACCGCCGCCCCGGCGAGCCGGCGGGAAATCGCCTGCAACCGCGCGGGTGATTCCGGATGATCGCCGGTCTGGTGATCGAGGAAGCAGGGATCGGTGAAGAGCAGCGGCTGAGGAGTGTCGGGCATGAGATTGGAACCCGCACGGGGGGTGTGGAGGCCAGGCGGGGCGGCACCGGTCGCCAGCGACACGACGCCGGCAGGGTCCCGTCCCAGGAAACCGTCCCGATAATCCTGCCAGGACTCCGCCTCGGCGGCGGCCCGGTGGGGAGGCCCTTCGAGCCTATCAGGCCCCCGGCGAAACAGCCATTGTGCGAGTCGCTGGGCGGGGGCTGACTCCCGTTGGAACAGGGGCCGGTTGGGAGGGTTGTGACAGCCAGAGCGGTTGTGGTCTGGAGGAACGGGAGGAAGGGGGCGAAGGTCACTGCGGGAGGAGGCTTGCCAGGGGGGGCGGAATCGACGGAAGTCTTAAGAAAGGTTGGAATTCGGTTCGTTGGAATGGTATGCTGCGGCGATAGCGGTCCCGTGTTTAGACCGCTCGTTTGGCTTCGACGGAAGCCCCCTGTCCCGGGCGTGTGACGACACCCCCCAGGTGGTTTTTGAGAGGCTCCAGCCGGGGCATCTTTCGGAACTCTGTCCGACTGCCGGGTTGGTGGCGGGGTGGGCGGATTGAACGCCGAGCTCCGGTCGAGACAGGTTGGCGGCTGCGTCTGCGAGTGAGGATGGGGACCACGGTCGGGTTGAGGTAGGCAATGCAGGGGATGGCCGTCTTGAACCAGCACAGCACACGGAAGCCAGCCCGAGGGAAAGGGTTGATCAAGATGCCGTTGATCAGGATGCCAGCGAGAAACGCAATGAAACCGAGCACCGGTGGGATGACTCGAACCTGCTGCCTGCTGGCGGTATTGGCTGGGATGGCGTTGTTCACGGCGACGGTCGAAGCCCAACCGGGACGCAAATCGGGAGCCGGGCGGGGCATGCCCGGCGGCGGAATGCCCGGGGGTGGCATGCCCGGGGGAATGATGCCGGGCGCCGGAGGCCCAGGCGGCATGCCGGGCGGCGGCAAGGGGAGCATGCCTCCGGGGGGCATTCCCGGCGGGATGGGGGGTGGCATGATGCCGGGCAGCGGGATGATGCCCGGTGGCGGCATGCCCGGTGGCGGCGGAATGGGGGGAGGCGGACTGGGGGGCCTGAACGCCAAGAAGCAGAAGAATCTGCGGGGCGAAGAACTGCCGCCACTGCCCGAGTTGAAGCTGGATCCGAACGGGCTGCCCGCGGGCTTCACCCCGTCGAAGGAACCTCCCGAGTGGATGACGACCGCCGACGCCCCTCCCAAGACCCGGCTCGAAGAACTCGAAGCCGAGGAGGGGGGGAAGCAGTACCGGCAGCAGATGGCGAAGATTCGCGAGATTGTCCGCCAGAACGGGGTCTTCAAAGGGGACGACGAGAAGAAGCTGGTCGATGAGTACGTCGAGTACCGGCTGGCGCAACTGACCCGGCCCGAGAATCGGATTGCGGGCAAGACCCCCGCCCACGAACTGCAGGATCAGCTCTTTCGCGAGATCTGGCCCACCAACGTGACCAAGACCGACAAGATGGAAGTGCGGCTGGCGATGGCGAACCGCGTGGTCGCGCTCGCCGACGAGTATCTCTACAACTACCACTTCGTCTCGCGGTTGCAGACGGCGATCCTGCTGGCCCGGCTGTCGGAATGCGTGGAGCAGTTTGGTGGCGGCCCGGGGAACCCCGACGTGCACTTCACGAAGGGCACCGCCCCCCTGCTGGTACTGATGAAGAAAGACAAGACCACCATTCCCGCCGGGGTGCGCACCTGGGGCATTTCGGGACTGGTGAAGCTGGCCCGGCTGCCCGAACTGCGGGCCAGCGAGCGGTCGGCGATCCTGGAGACGCTGGTCGAGCAGTTGGGGACCAGCCAGGACGAGCCGTTGTGGAACCAGTACCGGCTGGTCGAGGGACTGGGGCAGTTGAAGCTGGCGTCGTTTGGTGCCCGGAACCCGGTGGTGGCCCAGGCGGTCTCGCGGGTGCTGGTCGATGAAGAGCGCGATTTCCTGGTGCGGAGCGAGGCGGCGTTCGCCCTGGGCCAGTTGAACTACGAGTCGGGGGTCGACCTCGGCCTGATCGCCTGGGAGATCGGGCAGCTGGCTTCCCAGATGGCGAAGGCGGCCGCCGAGGCTCCCGAGGATCGCCGCTGGAAGCTCTGTTTTGTGAAGCTCTACGGGGCGTTCAAGCCGCTGGAGAGTGGCGGACAGGGCCTGCTGACGCAGATCGCGTCGCGGTCGAACCTGGCGTCGCACAAGAATGCAGTGACGGCGATTTATGACCGGACGCTGCCAGTGATTTCGGCGGGGGTGAAGATCACGCCGAAGGGGGCCGAGAAGCTGTCGCAGCAGGGGGAAGACCTGGCCGGGTGGCTGGGGCAGAACCCGCCGAAGCAAGACCGCATCCACTCGGCGGAAGAGCCGTTGCGGGCGAAGCAGCCCAACGCGGGGGTCGAGGCCCCGGCGGCCACACCTGCCGCGGGTGGCTGAGGTGGTGGCGTCCGCGAACGGTGGCCGGGGTGATTGTCTGTTCCCAGAGTTCTCTGGTGGTGTCATGAAGCGTGTGTTGAACAGCCTGTTGCAGATCGCGCTGACCGTGGTGTGTCTGGCGTGGGGGGGAGCTTCGGAAGCCCAGGTGCTGATCTGGAACCTGCCCAAGGAAGACGGGACGTGGATCCGGTTCGAGGGGACGTACAAGCAGACGCAGTCGCGTCCGAACTCGGCGGCGGGTGACCAGATCCTGGAGTGGCAGCAGGAGTTGCTGATCAGCTCGGTCGGGAAGCAGACCGCCGAGTACCAGGGGAAGGAACAACCGTGCCGGTGGGTCGAATTCCGCTCGACCACGAAGCCGGCGGGGGTCGATCAGGCCCCGGGCCCCGGGGGCGTGTACATCTACAAGGTGTTGATTCCCGAAGTGTCGGTCATTGGCAAGCCAGCCGACGAAGAGCAGGTGCCGGTCACATTTCTGCCGGTGATCGAGGGGTTGCGGCGGGTGGGAGACCGCCCGGTCGAGAAGGTGACCGAAAAGGCCCTGGCGGTGTATCCGCACATTTCGCAGCTGACGTACTACCCCGACCTCGCTCCGGGGGACCCCGACAGCCTGTTGATTGCGGGGGAAAACGTGACGGCGCAGATCAACAAGGGGACGCGGTTGCTCGAAGACAAGCGGTCGCGGTCGCTGAACGCCGCGACGCTGTGGCTGGCCCCGAAACTGCCGTTCGGGCTGGCGAAGTTCGGCGTCAAGATCGAGCGCGACACCAAGCTTCCCTCGGCCCCCGCCTCGGAGTTCAAGCGGACCGCGGTGATCGAGGTCGAGATGGCCGCCGTCGAAACCGGGGCCGGCGCCCGGAGTGAACTGGCGGAAGAGACCGAACAGTAAGCGGTGCGAGGCGGTTTGCGACCGGGCCGTGTTGTGACCACGCAACCCAGCGCCTGCACGACCTCT
>CAIUHT010001189.1 GCA_903898975.1 uncultured Planctomycetaceae bacterium | reverse complement strand
GGGTGCCAGGCGAGGAGTTTGAGCTGGGGGATGAAGTGTGCAGCCAGGGCGGTTCGATGTGGACCGCATTCGTACCGCACCTGGGGGAAGTGTTGATTAGCCGGAGTCCAACCGACGCTGGAACCTCCGGCCTGGAGTTTCTACGAGCGACCGAAACAAGAGAATCCAGCCTGCGTGCCGGGAGGCCATTCCGCCGGGCCGCCCCAGATTCGGTGAAACCCACCCCCCTCGGGCCGGGTATCGAAGGTGGTTGACGCTGTTCGGGCATCATCGGGGTCCCCCCACCGGGCCGCAAGGCAGACGGCGGGATGGGGCCAGCAAAAAGTGGCAAGGTCAACCCAACAGTGGGACACGAGTTGGTGCAGGGGGAGCCCACCACGATCTAGGGGTGGGCAGATTCCGGAGCCTCCCCCATAATGGATTGAATTGGCGGGACCTGCCCTGTCGAAGGTCGGGTCAATTCAAGCTGGGTCGAGTTTCACAGGACCAAACACCAACCGGTTCGGGATTGTGCGTCCCGGACCGGCGGTCGAGGAGCAGGTTTTTTCCAACCAGTCTGTTGCGGGGAGAGCGGCTCATGTGCCGAGTTCGCGGAATGTGTGTGTGGGGGGCGGTGGTCTGGGCGTGCAGCCTGTTCACTCCAGTGGCGGCCTGGGCCCAGGGAGATGCTCCCGCCAAGCCCGACGCGGCCGCCAAGCCGGCCGAGGTGCAATACGCCGAACTGACCCTCCGCGGGGCCTATCCCGAGGGAGCCCAGTCGGGAGGGGGCCTGCTGGGGGGCGGAGGGGGCGATACGCTCACCGACCTGCTCGACAAGCTCGATCGCGTCGCCCGCGATGGAAAAATCGCCGGGCTGATTCTCAAGCTCGACAATCCCTCGGTCGGCTGGGCCCGCATGCGGGCCATTCGGCAGGCGATTGGCCAGGTTCGCAAGGCGGGCAAGCCGGTGCATGCCTACTTTGACGAAGCCGACAACATGGATTACCTGCTCGCCACCGGCTGCGACGAAATCTGGATGCCCTCTTCGGGCGGGCTCAACACCGTTGGACTGCGAGCCGAGGTCACTTTCTACAAAAAGGCGTTCGACCTGGTGGGTATCCAGGCCGAAATGCTGCGGGTGGGTGAATTCAAATCGGCGGGTGAACCGTACTCCCGCACCGAGATGAGCCCCGAGTTCCGCCGCGAGATGGAAGAGATCATCGACGATCTCTTCGGGCAACTGGTCGCCACCATCGCCGAGGCCCGCAAGCTGACTCCCGAGCAGGTGCGACAGGCGATCGACGAGGCCCCGTTGCTGGCGGCCGCGGCTCTCGAAAAGAAGCTGGTCGACCACATCGGCTACACCGACGAACTCGAGGGTGCGATCGCCACCCGGCACCCGGGCCAGACCCTGAAGGTGTTGCGCAACTACGGGCAGAAGAAAAAGGTCGAAGCCGACCTGAGCACCCTGCCCGGGCTGCTGAAGTTCATGGAACTGCTGGCGGGCGAGAAACCCGACAAGAAGAAATCGACGCAGCCCAAGCTGGCGATCATCCACGCGCAGGGGATGATCGTGTCGGGCAAGTCGGGGGTCGACTTTACCTCGGGCGAAACCTCGCTCGGTTCCGAGACCTTCATCAAGGCGGTCCGCGAGGCCCGCGAGGATGACACTGTCAAGGCGATTGTGCTCCGAATCGACAGCCCCGGCGGGAGCGCCCTCGCCAGCGACCTGATGTGGCATGAACTGGAGCAGGTCAAGAAGCCGTTCGTTGTAAGCATGGGCGATACCGCAGCCAGTGGCGGGTACTACATCGCCATGGGGGCCGACCGCATCTTCGCCGACCCGGGCACCATCACCGGTTCGATCGGCGTAATCGGGATGAAAATTCCGCTGGCGGGAGCCATGCAGCGGATCGGCGTGACAACCGATGTGATTGCCCGGGGGAAAAACAGTGGCGTCCTCAGCACGTTCAACGGCTATACCGACAGTGAACGCGAGACGATGCAGAAACTGCTCAACGAGATCTACCGGCAATTCACCACCAAGGCCGCGCAGGGACGCAAGATGCCCGTCGAGGCTCTTGAAAAACTCGCCCGCGGCCGGGTCTACACCGGCGGCGCCGCCCTGAAGCTGGGCCTGGTCGACGAACTGGGGGGCCTCGCCGAGGCGATCGCCCACGCCAAGCAGCTGGCAGGGCTCAAGCCCGAAGACAAGCTCGAGCGGCTCGACCTGCCCAAGGCGGGCAG
>CAIUHT010001188.1 GCA_903898975.1 uncultured Planctomycetaceae bacterium | reverse complement strand
TCGTTGAGCGGGTCGAGCGCCGTCGTGGGCATCTGCGGCGAGACCCCGGTCGGGGACTCGGCGGAGTTTCCCTCGGGTTCCGCCCCGGCGGGGTGAGGGGCGTCTGCGCCTGTGGTGGCGGAAGCGCCGGGTTCGACGGCATTCGCAACGTTTGACGCGGCGACTTCGGAACCGCCCGCAGGGACTCCCGGGCCAGGCTGGCCGGGGGTGGCAGGAGACAACCCCAGGCGGCGGCCCCAGGGAGATGTGCGGATCGCGAGCCCGAGCCACGCGGGCCAGCACCTGGTGGGACGCCGCGACCTCGAGCAGTTGCTGATCGGAATCGAGACAGATGCGTTCGAACTCGACAACTGCCGCGGAGGGGAGGGTGTTGTCGAGATAGCTGGCGACCAGGTTGGGGTCGCTGGCGGGCGGGACGCCCTTGAGGGACGGTGCGCCGGAACCACCCGCCTCGCGGAGCCGCTGAATACGGGCGACCAGCGCACTGGCCGAGGGGAGCGCAGTGACCCGGGCGGTGATCTCGGCCTGCTGGGCGGGCTCGAGCGTGCCATCCATCCAGGCCAGCAGGGTTCGGAGTGTCAGTCGCATGCGAGTTCCAACTGGCAATTGGCAGTGGCGCCCCCCAGGGGGCATGAAGGCTCCCCCGGTTCCGGGGGGAGACATCTGTTGAATCCGTTCAACGGTGTGGAGTTCTCCGGCCGGGGGATGGCGACGGGCGTCATCCCGACCGGGTCGAATCAGCCCGAGAGGGCGGCTTCGACGGGAGTCTCGACCGGGGTTTCGCTGGCGGGGGGGGTGGTGACGATGGGTTGGGCGAACGCCTGATCGTAGTGTGCGGCGGCCTCTTGGTATTGCGTGGGCGTGGCGGGTCGGCGCCCGAACCCAATGGGGAGGTAGGTCTGAACCATGGCCCGGAACGCGTCACGGTGCCGGGGATGCCCGCGGAGGGCCCGCAGGTAATCGCGGTAGGTCAGGCCACGGCGGAAGCGGATCAGCTCGGACCGTTCCATCTGGCTCATCGAGCCCAGCAGCAGTTGCGCGATCGCCTCGCCAAAGAGTTGCTGCTGCGCGAGATGTTCAGCCCGTTGACGGAATTCGTCGGCGGGAATGTCGCCCGGGGGCAATTCGAGCGTCTGTTGCTCGAAGTTGGGGAGGGGCTGGAAGCGATTTCGCAGGCGCCAGCGATAGGCGTTGACCGCCTTGATGATCAGCCAGATCACCGCGGCAACCAGCAGCGCCACAATCCCCCAGCCGAGGGCGGTCGCAACTTCCTTCAGCCAATTGAGCCCCACCCCTGGAACATTCGGGAAACTGGGGAGCAGGTTCCACAACCACCGGAAAAACCCGGGCGACACGGTGGGATTGGGAGCCTGGGGGGCCTTAGGGACCAGGTCGGCCATCGACCGCAGTCGGCGGAAATCGGGCTGACTCAAGACGTCGTTGAGAACGGCGCGGGTCTGCTGCTCGGTGGCCTGCTTTGGGGCCACCTGTGGCTCAGCCGCTGCAGGTTGAAATCCCGGCGGTTGGAATCGGGGCGGAGCAACGCCAGGCGGAGCGACTCCCGGCGGTTGGACGGCTGGTGGCTGGACTGGCTGTGGCTGGACTGGCTGTGGTTCGACGGGCGGCAGGAGTGCCGGCAGTTGGAAGCCGGAAGGATGTTCTTCCCCTGGCTGAATGGCGACCTGGCTGGCGAGCAGTGGCGCGGCTTGGGAGGCGAGTTTCGCGAGGTGGCCGATGGCGGCTGGGGCGGGGCGTGCGAATCCGAGGCTGGCCAGCAGCGCGAACGCCACCAGCCAGACCGAATTCGCGGGGACCACGCGGTCAGTCGCCCGCAGGAGCGAGGCGGGATACTTCGTCCCGCACACGCAATTCGACATCGAAGCACTCACGGCGAATCCTGTCGTCGCAATAGGCAAGGAACGACCCAATCCGAACCACCTGGTACGCCAGCAACGCCATGCTCACGAGCACGACACTGAAGACGGGATCACTGAGCACGAACGACCAGAACGCGGCGATGATTCCTTCGAACCCCCCGTACTGGGCCGAGAAAGAGACGCGGCCCAACAAGAGGGGAAAGCCGAGCAACCGCGACGCGAAGAGGTCGGCGGAGAGCACCAGCATGAACCACAGGCCGAGCCAGGCGATGCCAAACTGACTGCTGTCAATACGCGAGCGGGATTCAGAGGAGGCCTGCTTCTTGCCAAGCCTGCGGCTGCCGTGGGCACTGTACTCGCGCAGGAAGAGCTGGTCTTCCACGAAACTGGCGTCGTGGTTCATGAGGAGGAGTCCGGGGACCAGGAAGCAGCCCAGCAGCACGAACTGCAGCAATCGCATGGCGATGCAGCGGAGCACGAGCAGCCAGGGGGAAGGGCCCAGCGTCCGCCACACCTCGGCCAGGGCGGGCGACTCGCCCTTGAGCAGCTGGAAACAGGTGCCCACCGTCAGGCACCCCAGCGGGGCCGACGCGATCATGAAGGCGAACAGGGCGAAGAGCAGCCCCTGGGGTGTGAAGTAGGCGAGGGCATACACCACGGCACAGGCCGGGAGCGTGCAGAGGGCCCAGATTCGCAGAAACCGGGGGAGCTGTTGGCGGAAGAGCAGCATCCCCAGGTCGACATTCTGATCCTGCGTGCGGGGGGTGAGGAGAAACGCCGATTCAGGCCGGCTCATCGACTGCCTCCCAGCGTCCCGCTGTCGAGAGGTAGACAATCACCAGCAAC
>CAIUHT010001187.1 GCA_903898975.1 uncultured Planctomycetaceae bacterium | reverse complement strand
GCCCGCGCGGGGCCGAAGGTCAGGTCGCGAACGCTGTTCGCGCTCGCTGGGGTGCGGACCCAAGCGCATGCGCGCTTCACTGCCGGGGCGACTCTCGGGTGACGGCTGACGATTTCGTCCCGGTGGTCCAGGCTCGGCGCGGCGATTGGCGCCCCAGTCTCCGCCAGCCCGCTCCCCTCACTTTGCGTGTTCCGCTGTGCGCCCCGGGGTCAGTCGCCAGCCACTGGCTGTTCCTGCAATTCCAGTTCAGAATGGCGACCAATGAACCGCAGCATCTGCTGCGTGGTCGGGTCGCGGGTGCTCAGCATCAGTCGAAACATGATCGAAATGTGATTGCGGTCCGCGATTTTTTCGACCTGGGCCTCGACCTGCTGGGCCTTCAGCAGTTCGCACATCCGCTCGGAAAGCCGGTCGCACTGCGGGATGTCGCTCTCGGCGTACAGCAACAGAAACGGCGGGCAGCCCGCGCCAATGTGCCGGAGGGGGATCGCGCTGTCGTACGCCTCGGCCCCTGTTCCCAGCACGGCGTCAAACCCTCCGCGCGGAAAGTCATAGACACCACTGATGGGAATGACCCCGCGGATGTCAGCGAGTTGGCAGCCCTCGGCCCGCAGGTAGCGTTCATTGGTGGCCAGCAGTGCCGAGAGGTGTCCGCCCGCCGACTGACCCGCGACAAAAATCCGATCGGCCCGCCCTCCTCGCTCCGCGATGTTCTGCTTGACCCAGGCGAAGGCCCTGGCCACATCTTCGATATGCCCGGGATGGCGCACCTCGGGGGTCAGGCGATAGCTGATCACCGCCGTCCCGACGCCGTTGCGGGCAAACACCCGCCCGACCGAGGAATAGAGCTTGCGATCTCCCGACACCCAGCCCCCGCCATGCACAAAGAACAGGACGGGATAGTCACGTCGCCCCCGGGGGAGAAACAGGTCGAGCTTATGCTTCCGCGGGTTGGCCCCGTCCCCGGCCTGGTAGGCGATATTCAGTTCCTGGTCGACCTCGCAGGGCCCGCCTGCCACAAAGGTGGCCGACGCTGCCTCCGCCGATGGCTTGGGCTCGTTTGTCGCCGCCTCGTTCGTTTTGTCTGCGGCCTGGGGAGTGAGCACGGCGGTGATGGGGAAGTGATCGGAGGGGGTCCGCCCCTCGCGAGCCGTGTGGTCGATAGCCGCGGCATCCACCCGCCAGTCGCGCGACGCACCAATCCAGTCAATCCGCGGCCCCTTCGTCTGGCCGACATCAAAGCTCGAGAAAGTCCCCTCGTCGGGACCGCGGGCGGGGAATCGCACCCGGAAGGTATCGACCACGGGTGATTTCTCATCGGGTTGATCACCAAACAGGGCGGCGTAGGGAGGCTGGTCGTCCCCGGCGTTGAAGTCCCCCGTCAGCACCAGTCGGCAGCCTGCACCCAGTTCGGTCAGGCGGCGACGGACCAGCCGGGCCGACTGCAGCCGGGCCTGCTCCCCCTGGTGGTCAAAGTGGGTGTTGAAAAGCAGCACGGGACGATCATCAAGCCCCTTGCGGTCGCGCAGCTTGACCCACGTGACCATGCGGGGCAGGGAACTTCCCCAGCTCTTGGTCCCCGCCCGCTCGGGCGTTTCACTCAGCCAGAAATGCCCCGAGGCGAGGGGCTCAAACCGCTCGGTGCGGTAGTACAGCGCCATCATCTCGCCCGCCAGTTTCCCGTCATCGCGACCCACCCCCAGCGTGGCGTAGCCCGTCAGCCGCTCGGCCAACCAGTCTTTCTGAAACCCCAGCGTCTCCTGGGTGCCCAGCAGATCGGGCTGAAAGGCCTGCACCGTTTCCAGCAGGAACTCACGCCGCCGGTCCCAGTGATTCACCCCGTCCTGCGCGGTTCCATACCGGATGTTGAAGCTCATGACCCGCACGGCGACGGGGTCGGCAGCCAACGCCCGGGAACCCGTGGGGGCACCACCAAGCGACTCGGCCAGGCTGGACCACAGCCCCGAGAGCACCAGAAACACCAGTCCCGAGCTGACGAACGTACGGCGGGCAAGAGGCATGCAGATCATCCAGAAGAGGGGCACAAGGCGACCATCTCGCGTCCCGCAGTATACCGCAACAGCCCAGCGCCCAAGGCATCACTCGCGAGGACCGCGAGCGAGATCCGCGTGGTGCCCCGGCCTGGCTCAGCTCAGGGAGCCACCAGCTCGACAGCGGTCTCCGCGACCACGGGAAGCCGTCCCTCCTTGCGAACGGTCGCCCGCAGGGTCAAAGGCTGGTTCAACGGCCCAACCCCGCTGTCAGCCAGTTTCACCTGCAGCGTCCCCGTGGAGGCATCCGGCGGCAGTTCCAGTCGTTCGACGGTCACGCCCCGCCAGTGCCTGGGCAAGACCGCCTCTACGACCGCCGCGCCGGTGATTCCGGTACCGCGCTCGATCCGCACCGGAATCGACAGGGTGGTTCCCGCCGAAGCCAGCAGGCTCTTTCCCCCGGGCAGGTCGAGGCTCAGTTGCCCCGGGTCGATCAGGGCCACAATCTGCTCGTTCTGCGCCTGCGAGGTGAAGCTGACAGTCTGCCGGTCACCCGCGCCGTCGTCGAGATCGGCGGTCGCCATCACGACCGATCGGCTTGTGCGACCAATCTCCATCCAGGGGGGCAGAAAGACTGGGTACTCGAACTCAGACTGACCGGCGGGAACCTCCACAACCGGGCCCGTCACTCCTTGCAGATGACGATTCTGGCGATCGGCCAGCCGCACGCGCAACGGCCCCTCGTAACCCCCCCGATCCAGCGTGAAACGTCGGACCAGCTGTCCCCCGCGCTGGGCGTACTTGATCTCATACACCCCTTTGACCTTGAACGGAGTGGCCAGTGTGACCGCCAGCCAGAGAGGCTCCATGGGTCCACCCGCGACAGTGCCCGCCAGTCCCGAGGTGGTCTGCGCCGTTGTCTCGGGCTGGCCTTCCCCAACCCCCCTCAGGGAGACGGGGTGTGCTGTTAAGGGAGCGTCGGCGGCCGCCTTGAAGACCAACTCGAACTCCCCCGCCTTCGCAGGAATGGTGGTCGTCTGCAGGGTGAGTCCGGCGGGAACCGGGTCGAGTCGCAACTCAATGGCGGGCTCGTAGCCCCCCAGCCGTTCCACCTTCAACTTGACCTTGGCCTCCCCGCCCCGCACCACCGCCACAGCGTCCACCGGCAGCGTCAGTCGGAAGCCCGGCTGAGGGGCCGGCGTCCCGACCAGCCGATAGGCGAACAGCGACCCACCTCGGGCCGGATCGCGGTCGGTGACCGTCACCGAATAGAGCCCCGTCTCGGGAGCCGTGAAGTTCAGTTGCGGGTCGGCCTGCCCCGGTCCCGCGTCGTCGTTGCGCGCCAGTTCCCGGCCATCGGCGGCCAGCACCGTCAGCACGCCATCGAGGGGCGACCCCAGGCGGGCGGCTCGCAGTGAAAACTCCACCACGGCCCCCTTCTCGAGCTGCACCCCCCAGCGATCGCTTTCCCCGGGGCGGGCGATCCGCCCATTGCCCACAAAAGGAGGACTCACCGCCGCGGTCGCTTGCGCGTTCTCCAGCCGGTCGAACTGTTCCAGGTGTTCGGGCAGGTCGGCAATGTCGAGGGGCAGGGGGCGAAGTTTCGTAGACTCAGCGGTCAACCCGACCAGCGTCCGGCGCCCCTCGGTGGAGGGCAGCAGTGTCTCCAGGAAGGGGGAAGAAAGGCCCGTACCCTGCGGTTCGAACCGTGTCACCGACTCCCGCCGACCTCCCAGCGGAAAGACGCGATCAAGGCACGGGCCGGACGAGAGGGTCAGTCGATAGACAAAATGCTGCAGACCCCCGAATCGGGCATCATGCACGCGAATTGAATGGCGGCCAGTCTGCCGGGCTGTAAACCGCACCTGGGCGTCGAGCCCCGGGGGAGGCAACGGATCGTTCTCGGCCAGCAGTCGTCCATCGGGGCCCAGCACCTGCAGACGCAGTTCCAGGGGCGAACCCAGGCTGCTGGCGAGGCCGCTGCAGGTGACGGTTTCCCCAGCGGTCGCGTCGAATGTGTAGAGGTCCACATCCTCGCGGGGAAAGACTCGTCCGTTGATGGTCAGGGGCAGGGTGACAGGGACCGGCAGTGGTCGGCCATCGGTCTCTTCCTCAACCAGTTCGGGGTAGTCACCAATCAGGAAGGGGCGGGCTTGCGTCACCCCCTGCGCGGTCGAGACCCGCCAGGTTCGCGTCCAGCCCACAGCGGCCGGGTCGACCTGGAGTTCGGCGAGGTAATCTTTGGGATAGTCTTCGGCGGCCTGCGAGTCGGGCAGGGGGATGACCGGTCCCTCAAACCAGATCGTCTCGGTCGCCGCCAGCCGCTCGGGGCCGGCGACCCCCGGCCCCGCCAGGTGAAACCGCGGTCGAGCATGAAAGTAGAGGCCGCCCACTCGCACGGTCACGCGTGTTCCCCGTTGTGCTCCGGCGGGGAACATGTACATCGAGACGGGCGGATCGGCCCGCGTGGGCTCTGGAGTCAGCATCCCAAGCGACAGGCACGCCAGGCACAGGAGGGAAATGCGGCGCATGAACGAGGCCCCCGGTTGAGCGGACTGATGAGAACTGGTCGATGTGTGGAACTCTGACTGCCAGGGTCCGCCCGGGACTCCCGTGGGACGCGCGGGCGAAGCAGCCGGGCCGCTGTTGTCGAAGTGACCCTCACTCCCCGAGGCCACCGCGGCGTTGGCCAATGGCCCTGCGCTGAGGCTTTTCGTACAGCCGCATGCAGGTCAAGTCGGGCAGGGCCAGCGGTGCGGGTTGGTGGTTAGAGCAACTCGGAAATCACTCGCGAGCTGTCGGCGATTTTGACCGGTCGCCCCTCGGGGGTGTGAAACTCGGTCGCCGGGTCAATGCCCAGCAGGCGGTACAGCGTGGCCGACAGTTCCTCGGGGCCGTAGTGCGGTCCGTCGGGGCGTTCGGCCCGCGCGTCGGAACGACCCACGACCCGGCCCCCCTGCACTCCGCCCCCTCCCAGAGCGACTGTGAACGAGGGGCCCCAGTGATCGCGACCGGCATTGGCGTTGATCCGGGGGGTCCGCCCGAACTCGCCAGTCACCACCACCAGGGTGCTCTTCAGCAGTCCCCGCTGGTGCAGATCTGCGAACAGCGCCGACACGCCGCGGTCGAGCAGTGGCAGCAGGTCGTTTCGCAACACCTGGAAGTTGTTGTCGTGGGTATCCCAGTTGGTATGGTCGATCGCCACGCAGCGAACGCCAGCCTCGACCAGGCGTCGCGCCATCAGGCAGCATTGACCCAGTGAATTCCGGCCATACCGCTCGCGGGTCTCCTCCGGTTCGTCGCCAATGTCAAACGCTTTCCGGGTGGCGCTTGATGTCATCAGGTCGAAGGCCCGCTGCTGAAAGGTGTTGATCGACGCCGCCGGTCGATTGGCGGCCAGGTCACCCGACCGGCGGTAGCGGTCCACCGCCTCCAGCAGCGATTTGCGATCATCAAACCGCCGGGGGTCGACAACCAGTGGGGGTTGCAGGTTGGGGACGGCGAAACCGGGGGAGTTCGGGTCGGCTTCGACGACGAACGGGGCCGCCGAGGGGCCCAGGAACGCCGGCCCACCACTGGCGTGCATGCGGGGCAGGCAGACATACGGGGGGACCGACCCCCGGGGTCCCAACTGGCGGGCAATCACCGCTCCATGAGCCGGACGCTGATTGTTGGGATTGAGATTCGGGTTGAAACCAGCCACCGGGTGATAGCCCGTCAGCATGTAATGGTCGGCGGGACCATGATCGGAGTTGCGGTGTGCAAAATTCCTGACGAGCGAGAAATGTCCCATCTCCCGGGCCAGTTGCGGCAGATCTTCCCCAATCTCAATCCCGGGGACCGCGGTGGCCACCGGGGAAAACGGGCCCCGAAACTCCGCGGGAGCCTGCGGCTTCATGTCCAGGGTGTCGATGGTCGAGAGTCCCCCCTTGAGGAACAGCAGGATCATCGACGTTTCGGTTGCCGCACCGGCTGACCGCTCGGCGGGGGCCGCCAGCAACTGGTCCAGTCCGAACGACCGTCCAAACAGCATCCCACCGCCAACCTGCAACAGGCTGCGTCGGGTCAGGGAATCGCAGAACGCGCGCGACTTGGACATGGAGTACGACCTGACATCAGGAAGGACGAAAGAGACGGAAACACCGAACACACAGGGATTTTCTCAATCAAGCCTGCGAGAACCGAGCCCAGGAGCGGTGACTGGAATGAACTGCCTCAAACACGGTGACCCTGAAAACACGTGACCCTGAAAACACGTGACCCTGAAAACACGTGACCCTGAAAACACGTGACCCTGAAAACACGTGACCCTGAAAACACGTGACATGGAGTGCGGTGACGGAGTGCAGCCAGGGCCCGGTATGGGAGAACGGGAAGCCTGGTTCGGTCTTCGACAGACAGCCCCGGGGCGAACCGGTCGAGGCAACTCGATGAATCAATGGATGAACTGGAACTCCAGGGTATTCAGCAGGCTCCAGGCCAGGTCCTCGGTGGCCCGCTGGCGACCGGTCGGACCCGCGGTCCGCAAATGTTCTCGTGCCGCCTCCAGTTCGCCCGACTGTGGGTGCCTGCCCAGGAACGTCAGGAACAGTTCATCAATCAGTCGGGCGTCGTCCGAAATCTCGCGAGTCAGCCGGGCGATCCGACCCCCCGCGTGCGACACCTTCTGCTCGATCGCCGGTGAATTGAGCACATGCAGCACCTGGCCCACGCTGGGCTCCACCGTCCGCTCGCATTCACAGGCGGTCAATCGCGTCGGGCGACCGAACAGCTTGAGAAAGTCGTGCGCGACCTGGCTGTCCCAGAGTTCTATCGCCCGGACGCCCGCCGGCACTCCTGCGAATTTCTCCTCGACACCAGTCACCTGGCAGACCGCGTCGAACAGCACCTCGGCGGAGGGCCGCTTCCAGAGGAAGCGCGAGTAGTTCTGGCCATCCCGCTGATTCGTCTCGTTGGGGGTCGATGACCGCCGATAGGTTTCCGACAGGCAGATCAGGCGGATCAGTGCGCGGGCATCAAAGCCCGACTGCACCAGGTGCTCGGCCAATGCGTCGAGCAATTCGGGGTTTGTCGGGGGGTTCGTCAATCGCTGATCGTCGACCGGTTCCACCAGTCCCCGACCCAGCAGGTGCGCCCACAGCCGATTCGCCAGGTTCCGGGCGAACCAGGGATTGTCGGGGGCTGTCATCCACTCGGCGAGGGCTTCCCGCCGCTCGCGTCCCTCGGCCACCGGTTCCCCCCCCAGTGGATGTGGTGGAATGACCGCTCCCGTGCGGGGGTGAACCACCGGTCCCGCCGCCTGGGTCTGCAGCGAGTCTCCCGCCTCGGTCGACTTGAACGACACTCCCGTGAAGAGCGCCTGCATCCCGAGGTAGTCGTCCTGACCCCAGCGGTCGTAGGGGTGATGATGGCACTGCGCGCACTCGATCCGCACCCCCAGGAAGACCTGCGACAGGGTGCTGGCCATGCTCCCAGGGGCTGTCACCACCTTGAAGAAGCTTCCGCCAGGCTGCTCGGCCAGCGGGCCGCGGGCCGCCACAATCGATCGGCAAAACCGATCAAGGGGGGTGTTCGCCGCCACCTGCTGCCGCAGAAATCGATGGTACTCATACGCCTGCCGATGCCCCAGCGCCTGCCGGTCGACACGCAGGATATCGCCCCATTTCTGCGTCCAGAAATCGACAAACTCGGGTCGCTGCAGCAGTGTTTCCAGCAGTCGGGCGTAGCGGTCGGGCCGCTCGTCGGCGAGGTAGTCGCGCACTTCGTCCGGGGTGGGCAGGGTGCCGGTCAGGTCGAGCGAGACGCGGCGCAGCAGGTCGGCCGGTTCGGCGGGACCCGAGGGGACAATCTGCAGCTTTCGCAGCTTGGCATGCACCAGCCGATCAATCACGTTGGCCGCGGGCAATTCGGGAAACTCCGCCGACTCGGCCCGGGGCAGCAGGGCGCGAAACACATCGACCAGTCCCATGTAACTCGCCATGATGGCGACATCGCCGGGTAGATCACCCACCTTGACCACGCCTGCTTCGTCGACCGTCGCGAGCGCCTCGTTGTTCGATTGGAACCGGGACAACCGGGTGACATCGCGTTCACTCCCGTCCGAGAGGGTCGCCACCACCTTCAGGGGGCGAACCTGCCCCGAGTGCAGCGACTCTTCCCGCGGTTCGACTCGGATGGCGACCGCCTTGGGAGCCTGCGGATCCCCCCAGGGAAGTCCCGCGGCGATCCAGTCGCGGAGGGTCCGATAGAACTCTCCCTGGCGGTCGATGCGCACCCCACCGCCATGGGGAACCAGGCCAGCGGCTTTCGTCAGCAGCAGGCTCTGTTCGGGAATCACCGTCTGAATTCGCCGACCGCGCCCCTCTTGGGTCAACGCCTGGTAGTCGCCCACCGGGTCGAAGCCAAACACCGACAGTTTGAAGCCATTCTGGCCCTCGGCCTTCCCATGGCAGCCCGACGTGTTGCAGCCGAACCGGGTCAGGATCGGGACGATCTCGTTTTCAAACCCCAAGGTCGCGTCGGTCCCCGCTGCCGCGACTGTGTTCGCTTCCTCGGGGGCCGCCCCGGCCTTCGAGGTGGACCAGCCAGCCACCCAGAGACAGCAGCAGGTGACCAGCAGGCGAGTGGCTTGTCCGACCGAGTGGCCCCGAGCCCGATTGTTCCCGGGGCTTTGAGGCCAGTCACACGGCCGCCGCAGACTCGCGGCGGAGGCGGACTGCCAGGCGTTTGTCCGCGAACGCATGGTTCAGGACCTCGGTTGGAGGAGCGGTCGGACTGATCTGAGGCGACCCTTGGCGGAGTGTCCCCGGTCACCAGTTCCATCAATGAAAATGAATATAATTCGGGCATCGGGGAGGGGCAAGACCCGGTGGGCAGCAGGCGAGCTGCAGTCGTTGGTGGGGCGGGTGCGCAGGACGGGGGCCGGGCCGAGCGCCTGCCCCGGTCGCAGGCTGCTACCCATTTCGAGCGGCGGGGGCTAGAATCGCGGTGTTTCACCACTCTTGAAAGACCGCCACCCGCATGAGCCTGCCCACCGACCGAGTGTTGCCCGAGTTGCATCGCCTGTTGACCGCTATGGAGCAGTGCCAGGAAGAGATCGACCGGGGCCCTCGGCAATTGCGGGCTCGAGGCCAGACGACGGCGGCCCGGCAGCAGGCGCTCGATGACCGAAAGCAGGCGCTGAAACAACTCCGGCTGTTGTCCGACCAGAAGTCCCTGCAGTTGAAGAGCAACGAGACCAAGTTGGGCGACCTCCGTGGCAAGCTCAACCAGGCCTCGTCGAACCGCGAGTTCGACGCCATCAAGGTGCAGATCGAGGCCGATCAAGTCGCCAACAGCGTGCTCGAGGACGAGATTCTCGAGGCACTCGAAAAAGTCGACCTCGCGCAGGTCGATATTCGGCGGCTGGAAGAGGAACTCGCCGCGGCCAAGGTCGAGGAAGAGCGGTATGGCAAGCAGATCGCCGCGGCGCTCCCCGAACTGGAACAGCGCCTGGCGGGATTGCAGACCGACCTGGCAGAGGTCGAAACCCGACTCCCCCCCGAGGTGGTCCCCGCCTATCGCCGACTGGTGCAGGCTCACGGAGCGGGAGCACTGGCGGCTGTCGACAATGCGACCTGCACGTCGTGCTACGTCCGGCTGACCCCGCAGAACGCCGTTTCCATTTTGCAGGGGCAGATGATGTTCTGCCGAACCTGCGGGCGGCTGCTGTTCGCTGCCGATGAGACCGCTGGCTGACAACTGCCCCAGGCCAACGCTTCGGCCGGTCCACCATTCCGGCCGTCGCCCATTCCTGTTCGGGGACCGCAAGTGAGGTCCACAGGAAGTGCAGTCGCAGCTCTGTGCCCAGCCCCGGAGGCTCCGGTCGCTTGGCAAAACGCAGGCAAGGCCCCGCCTGAAGTCAGTGCACCGCAGGCCCAGGTCGATGTCAGGGCGGGTGAACCCGCGTCACGGGGTGGGCAACCCGGCTCGAGCAACCGGGCTCCCGGCAGCAGCGCGAGGTCGCAGTCCAAGTCAGGGAGTGACCAGCCGCAGTTCAGGGGCCGCGCTGCGCTGCACCGCCTCCAGGTCGCCGGGCGTGAGGCCTGAGTCGTTCAGATCCAGGACGCGCAGTCGGCGGAGATTCGCCAGGATCAGCGCGTCTTCCAGCGAGCACGGGGTCCCCCGCAGGCTCAATCGCCGCACCGATTCGAACTGGGCGAACTTCCCACAGGCCCAATCCGGCCCGACTTGCATCCGCTCCATCAGCAACACCTGCAGCTTGGTCGCCTGTGCGAGTGCGGACAATTGCGACGAACTCAGTCGCGACCCGCTCAAGTCCAGTGAGACTACCTCGGCGAACAATGGAAACGGTGCGGACGACGGCGAAAAGTCACAGTCGCGCAGAGTGACATCGCGGAGTTGAGCGCACTGCTTGGCGACAGTGGCCAACGCTCCGAGGTCGATCGGCAAATGGTGCAGCTCAAGTTCCCGCAGGGCAGCCAGCTCGGCGAGCGCCGCGCAGGCCTGACTCGCCCACGGCGTGGGGCTGGTATTCTGGCCACGCAGGCGCAAGACGCTGAGGCGACGGGTCCGGCTCCCCCCTTGTAAAATCCCCCGCCAACCCTCTTCCGAGAGTTGG
>CAIUHT010001186.1 GCA_903898975.1 uncultured Planctomycetaceae bacterium | reverse complement strand
TGGTGTCGTAGATCGCCAGGGTGGCGCTCACCGATCCGCCCGGCGAGTTGATGTACAGCATGATGTCCTGGTGCCGGTTCTCCGATTGCAGAAACAGCATCTTCATCACGATCAGGTTCGCGCTCGCGTCGTGAATCGGCCCATCCAAAAAGATGATCCGGTTCTCGAGCAGCAGGTCGCCAATCGTCATCTGCCGCTGGCGGGCGTAATCACGCGGCCGCTGCAGGGTCGGAGAGACAAGCCCGGGGTACGTATCAAACATGGTCGGCTCGGGATCAGGGAAAAGAACGCTCGGCCAACCCCCGGCAACCGGGGGCACTTTCCGTCACACTGCGACGGAACACGCTTCGTCACACGCTCACTCAACTCGCTCAGGCCCCCGCAGGAACCTGCAACCGACCAGTGTCCCGACAGTCGGGAGTCGGCTGGCACGCAGCTTGAACTCCGGCGGCAAGCCGCCGGGGCACTGGTCTCTCAGGACTGTTGTCGGAAGCCCACTCCGCCACGTCAACCCACGGGGATCCGCACCTGGAGGCGGAGCTGCCATGGGGACGAGCCCGCAAGCCTCCGCAGCTTGGCGAACCGTGGAACAGTCCCCGATTGCCAAACTTCCCGAATTCTAGTGGCTGGGAGCCGGGGGAATAGTCCCGGGGGACTGGGTTTTTTCGACTGGGGAATAACCATCCCCGGCGCCGCCATCGACCCGCTCCATTTCCCGACCAGGCAACCGGGGCAGGCCGGCGAACCGAGGAGCGATGGAACTGCTCGAACCGGCCGGGCTGCGCTGCCGAAAGGGCATTCAGCAAGCCCGGCTCTCAAGCCCCCAAAACATTCCGGTCCCGAGCTCCCCAAGAGGATCACGGGGGCAGGCGGAGCGGACTGTGCGCCGCTCGGCGAATTCTCCTGTCACGCCAGGCGTCTCGAGAGGTCCAGCCGAGACCCTCAGGCCACGACAAAATCGGGGCCACGGTCACCAACTGCTGAAACTTCGGCGGGTTAGGCGCCCGCTTCGTCGGCCAGGTCTTCCGCCGGGGTCAGCGACACTTCGGCCAGCGGAACCCGGGTGGCCCAGGTGTTTTCTTCGAGGGCGATGTCGTCGGGAACGTCCTCGTAGCTCACCTTCCGCAGCAGGAAGTCAACTGCCTTCCGCTCCCGGATCTGGGCTTCGAGATTCTCCATCAAGCCGCGACGTTCGAGTTGAGACCGCACTTTCCGCGGGCTGTCACCCGACTGCCGGGCAATGTTGACAATCTCCGATTCCTTGTCGGCTGGTTCACACTCGATCTGCTCGACGGTGGCGAGCTTGTCGAGAATGAAGTGCTGCTTCAGCGCCTGGCGGGTTTCGGTGATCTGGTTGCGTCGCACCTGGGCCAGCCGCGATTCGATCTGGTCGTCGGTGTAGCCCGCTTCCCGCATTTCGAGCCCTTCCCGGCGGAGGGCGTTTTCGACCTGTCGCAACACGAGGTTGTCGGGCAGTTCCCAGTCGGCGGTCGCCGCAATCTGCTCGAGGACCTGCTCGCGAACCGCCTGCCGCTGCCGGTATTCCACCTGCTTCTGCAGGAGGTCCTGGATGTGAGCCCGCAAGTCGCTGTTCGACTGGCATAACATCAGGCCCAGCAGCTTTTCATCGTCAGCGGGCTCGCGACGGCGGATTTCGGCCACTTCGAAGCTGACTGTTGCCGTCTCGCCCCGGAGATCGGGAGTGGTTGCCTCGGCCGAGATCGTGCAGGTGGTTTCGCGGACATCGCCCACGACCGCTCCCGCGAGCAGCTTGTCGAGACCCAGGATCTGGGCGTCGTAGAAATCGACTTCAGGACGCAGCACGATCAGGACCCGGCTCCGGCGTCCCACCTCTTCGCCGTTCACCAGCGTGCGGATGTTGCACCACACCATGTCTTCGGCCTGGGCGGGACCAGGCAATTCGTCGCTGGTCGATCCCAGGTCCCGACGCCGGCGGTTGATGTACTTGTCGATGTCGGCATCGGTCACCAGGCCGACGGGCCGCTTGATCTTGAGCGTCGAGTAATCGGGCAGATCGAATTCGGGGCGGACTTCGACCTCGAACTCGAATTCAAAATCGCCCGACTCGGGAATGACCAGGTCTTCGATGTCGAGATCGGGTTCGTTGATCGCGTCGAGGTTGTGCTCCTCGGCGAGTTGCTCAAGCGACTGCATCAGCACCCGCTGCAGCACCTGCCCCCCCACTTCCTGCCGAAATCGCTTTTCAATCAGCGACCGGGGGACCCGTCCCTTGCGGAAGCCGGGCACGTCGGCTGTGGCGATGAGTTCACGGATCGAGGTGTTCAGATTCCGGTCGATTTCGGACCGCGGCACACCCACCTTGACCCGCTTCTTGCAGGGGCCGGTCTTCTGAATATCGACCTTCAAATCGATCTTCCGGGGGGCGGTGGGTGCCGACAACGCCTCGCCAACTTTTTCTTCCACGCTCATCGTCCTGCGTTTCCCAACGGGTCAGACCGGCCCGACCCTACCGCAGGTTGGCTGCCGATCACTGTCTCTCTGGTCACTGGGTCTCTGGTGATTGGGTCTCTGGCGACTCAATCCCAACTGGCTACTCAAACACAAGTCGGCCACTCAATCACAAGTCGGCCACCGGCGGGTCGCCGACTGGTTGGCCCGCTGGCCCGGGGAAAACCCCGGCTGGGCAGTTTCAAAAACGGCCCGCGGGGGCAGTCGCCCCCGCAGGCCGGTCGACTCGTTGCCGAATCTGCCAGTTTCGCCGGGCTAGATTCGGAGCAGAGCGGGTGATGGGGTTCGAACCCACGACAACCACGTTGGCAACGTGGTACTCTACCACTGAGTTACACCCGCAGATTGGTCCCTTCGGACTCGTCCGATTATAAGGGGTTGCGGGAATGATGCAAGCCAGCCCCGGGGGGGAAGGTTTGGGGGACGGGTTTTCGGCCCGTTGAGCGGTCCACGCATCCACGAACCCAGCCGTCCGCGGAAAACCAGCAAGTGAATTTGTTCACGTTCACGGCAGGTGTTCACACATGAAATTTCGTGTGGGGCAGGTCTCATGTGTCGGTGAGCCCGGAATCGTCCGTTTTCGGTCGGTCGAACCCGCGAGGCGACGGGGGGGCTGGGGTCATTCGAGTGAATTCCGCCATCCGCTGCCGGGCTGGCTGACGAGTTCGCAAGCCCTGTCGCGCGGTTGGGGCCGGGCAGTGATCGGGCAGGGGGGACGAGAAAGCCTTCTTCAGTCTATCCCTTGGCACGAATGCCAGACTCCAGCCCGAAACAACGGGGACCCAAGACAACGGGGACCCAGGAAAGCGGGACGCCGGGGATCGCGATGTGACCGTCCCCTGCGTCGCCTGGCTCTCCGATGGAGTGTTCCCGCGCGGTGTGTGTCCCGGGTGAAGTCTGGGGCTTCAGGGCGACCGGTCCCCTGTCGACGGTCCAGGTACATTGTCGCCGGACAGTCCCGTGAGAATCCGTTCGATCTGCGCTCGGTGAATGCCCAGGTGCAAGCCTGCGAGCGCATGCCAGCCCGCGGCATTGAGGGGCCCGAACCAGGGATGCGGAAACCGCGCCCGTGTGTCGAGACTCGGCGATTCGCCCACGGCCGCAGCCAGCGCATCGCAGGAAGCCTCATACGCCCCAATCACCTCCGGTCCCACGTCGAGCCGGGGTTTGACGGCGGCGGTGCTGGCTGAACCGGGGGAAGTGATTTCACGCGAGAGTTCTCTGATCAGGAACGCGATCGAGTCGTGAACGATCCGCAGGTGTTCGAGCGTCATCCAGACCGACCAATAACGACTGCTGTCCTCAAGCCCCGTGAGACGGGGAATCAGGACACGGCGTCCTCCCGTCGCGGCATCGCACTTGCCCACAAGATTGCGAATCAATTGGCGTTCCAGTGCAAACTCCCTTTCGAAAGAGTCGCGGTTGCGCGTCCATCGACTCAGGCCGAAGAGGACGCGGGCGACCAGTAACTCCACCTTGGGAAGCCCGGCACCGGGCGGGGCAAGATTCGGCTCCGGCGGGGAAGGGGGGGCAGGTTTCATGGGTACGGGGCACTTTGTACGACCGGTTTTCAGCCTGTCGGGGGGGGCGAAGCGTTAGAGCGGAGTGTGTCATGCACAATCGCTTGCCGACAAGTTGGAAAACCTGTCGGCCGGTTGGGCACTGGCTGTGCTTCCCGGAGAGGAGGCCTCTCTGCCGCTTACGGCCCCCTGTTGGTCCCGCTATCCTCTAAAATCTCCGGCCGAGGTTCCTGTCCGAGAGACCGGCCGTTCACTCAGTGAGGGGGCTTGTGATGCTGCTGCGCCTGATGTTGGTCTGTATCCCGCTGGCACTCGTCGCCCGCTGGCTGGGGTTTCCGCCGCTGCTCGTCTTTGGCCTGGCGGCGGTCTCGGTCATGCCCCTCGCGGAGCTGATGGGTGAGGCGACCGAGGTCTTCGCCCGCCGGTTTGGTCCCACCGTGGGCGGATTGCTCAATGCCACCCTCGGAATCGCCCCCGAGGTCATCATCTGCATCCTCGGCCTGCGCAATGGTCTGCACGAGGTAGTCAAGGCGTCCATCACCGGCTCAATTCTCGCCAACCTCCTGCTGGGGTTGGGGCTGGCCATGGTCATCGGGGGCCGCCGACATGGGTTCCAGTCGTTCGACAAGCTGCACGCCGGGTTGAATGCCGGCCTCCTCGTGCTCGCCTCGATTGGCTTGATCGTCCCCGCGGTCTTCCACCACATCAGTTCCGTCCATGACGAACGGTTCAGCATCGAGACCGCTCTCGTCCTGCTGGTGGTCTATGGGCTGAGTGTCTGGTTCACCCTGAAAGGGGGGCGGCAGCAGTGGGAAAACCCCCAGGCCGAACTGAATGCCGAAAGTGCCCGCCTGCCGCATACCCCGCACTGGTCACAAGGCAAGGCCCTGGGCATTCTCGCCGCCGCGACCTGCACGCTGGCCCTCGTGAGCGAAGTCCTGACCGCGTCGCTCGAGCCTGCGGCTCATGCGCTGGGACTGTCGGCGACCTTCTCGGGGGTGGTGCTGCTGGCCATCGTGGGGAACGCGGGGGAGATTCTCAACGCCGTCCGCTTCGCCCGCGAAGACCAGATGGATGTCGCGTTCAGCATCGCAGTCGGGGCCGGTATCCAGATCGCGCTGATGGTCGCCCCGCTGCTGGTGCTGGTCAGCCTGTTGATGGGCCGGCCCATGAACCTCGTCTTCACCCCCTTCGAGGTCATCTCGGTGGTGATTGCCGTGATCATCACCGCCCGCCTCACCAGCGATGGCAAATGCCACTGGATGGAGGGGGTGCTGCTGCTGGGTGTGTACGTGATCCTGGCACTGGCGTTCTTCGATCTGCCCGACAGTGCCGCGACTGGGGGTTGAGCGTGTTGGCGAGAGCACGTTGAGGGCGGGTTGAGGGCGGGGAGGTGCCCAGGGTTCGAAAGGGGCGCCGACCATAATGAGAGCGGTTCTGACAGCCAGCTGACTCTGGGCCGTTCGCTTACGATTTATCTCTTCATAAATGGCCAAACCCCCGGACGGTGCGGGGCACCGGCCGGGGGTCTGGTTGGGAAGGTTTCCGGTGCGGTTGACCGTGGGTTCACACCCCGGGTCAGCCGCGAGAGCAGGTTGAGTTAGCTCCGCAGACCGAACAGGTTCGACAGGCCGCTCTTCTTGGCCTTGGTCTGCTGGCTCTTCAGCTTCGAGGGGTAGTAGGCGGCGGGCTCGTCGGCGGCCGGGGCCGGGGCGGCGGGAACCGCTTCAGGAATCGCGGGAGCGACGGGAGCCGCTTCCACAGGAGCGTACACCGGAGCGGGCATCGCCTGGGCGGCGGGAGCCGAGATCACCGGGGCACAGCCGTTCGCACCGACGGCGGCGGGGGCACAGCCGTTGGCGGCGACCGCGGCCGGGGCACAGGCCCGAGCGGCGGGAGCAGCCGGGGCACAGGCCAGGGCCGGACGAGCGGGGGTGGTGCACTTGGGCTGGCAGTCACGCACTTCGTAACCGCAGGCTTCGAGAGCCTTTTCGGCAGCCCGACGGACACCACGATCGCAATCGGACAGGGCACAGGTCAGGGCGGCGACCACCTGGGCGTTGCAGCACCCGGTGCCGCAGCGGGTCTGCTTGCGAATCTGCACAGCGGCTTCCTCGCGGACCCGTTCGTCGCAGTCATTCAGCCCGATCACGAAGGCGTTCATGATCTCGGGATTGCAGACGCAGTCGAACTTGCCCAGCTTGGTCAACGCCCGGCGACGCTGCTTGGCGTAGCAGGCGGTCTGCGATTCAGCGATCAGCGCGGCGATCTCCGCCGAGTTGCCGGTGCAGCAGCGGGTCGCGGTGGCGGCTCCGCAGGCCTTCACCGGGGCGGGGGCACAGCCAGCCCGCGAGGGGGCGGCACAGCCGGGGTCGGCCGCGGCGACAGCGGAGGGAGCACAGCCAGCCTTCGCGGCGGGAGCACACCCGGTGTCGCAGCTCTTCTTGCAGTTGAACAGGCCACCGAGCAGCCCGCCCTTGCCCAGGCCACCCAGCAACCCGCACTTCTTGGGGCCGCACGAGGTGGGCAGACCGCACGAGCCGGCGTTCGTTCCACACGAGCCGCCATTCCCCGCACCGTGCGACGGAGCGGCGGTCACGCAGGAACCCCCGGCACCGCCGGCGCCACCGTGGCCGCCGTGGTTGCCGTTGCCAATGTTGCAGCCATTGAGGGTCTGCTTGGTGCACGACCGCTGGTAGCTGCAGACCTTGCGATAATCGGGCCGGCAGATCACCGGCTTGCTGGCACAGGGCTGGTACGCGGGAGCGCACCCGGTGCTCTTGTCACCGGCGTGTCCCGTCGAGAGGGGCGCACAGGTCCCGGCGAACGCCGTCCCCATCATGCCCGCCGCAGCCAACAGGGCGCCACACAGCTTGGTCCATTTCATCTGACGCTACTCCTTCCTGAAGTGGGGGAACGTGTCCCGGTGAATCCAGCCTGAGCCCGCGAGGGGGGCCAAGCCAGTGCTGAGCGAAAGACCCTGCAGTCCTCCCGCCCGACCCTGGATTTGCCCGCCGGGGTTTCCGGTTGTCCCGCCAACGCTCGTGGTGACGCTGAACATCATCACCAGTGAACTGCGCGGGGCAGATGGCGTTCGCCATCGACGTTCCAACTCATCGGTACCGCCGGGTTGATCCCCAACCCGAGTGATCCTTCGGTCTGACCGATGGCCCCGATTTGCGGCACAGCCAACAAGGCCGACAAATCAGGACTGCCCGGAATGATCGGCCCGGGGTGGAATCGGGCTTGAGAGTCGCGACCTGCGAATTACAGCGAAAAAACGGGCTGTTTCGGGTCCTCCTGTACCACGTGTGACGATTGCGGTGGACTTGGGAAACTGGACCGGCCGCAGGCGCGTCACAGTCGTCAAAGTCGTGGCGGAGTTTGACGACTGTGACGCGCATAGCACCTGTGGCGGTTACTCCCGGCGTGCCTCCCAGGCACGAAATAGAGCCCCCCTCAGGCGGAGTCAGACGCGAAATCGGCGCAATCGATCGGGGCTGATCCAGCGAGCCGGCGCCGCGACGCATCGGTGGCCCAGTCAACAAGGCTGCGATGCTTGGCCCAAGCAGCTGCGGCCCTGGAAAAGCTCCTGGCGACTGCAGGGGGGCCTGCGGGGTCAGCCTCGGGACGTCGGCGCGGTGTCGGCTTGGACCGGGGCCAGTCATCACGGCAGCTTGGGCAGAAGCTGCCAGCGTCGGGTGCCGGGACCGGCGCCCCGGGGCTCGCCATCGGCCGGAAGGACACTCCCTGCCGCTGAGCCCCGTGCTGCCTGTGCGGGAGGATGTACGCGGCCATGCGTCCGCCAGGGGCGCGAGACCAAGTCGATCGCGCCGTGGGGCCGCGGGAAGCCAGGCTGCGGAGATTCGGGCTGCTTAGTGTTGGGCTGCGAGGGACTCAGCCGGCGAGCGGCTTGAGCGCTCTGGGGCTCGGGCAGCCTGGGACCGGGGCAGCCTGGGACCGGGGCAGCCTGGCGGGGAAGGGCGGCGCGGGGCGGCTGCATGCCTGGCGGCGAAATTGGCCCAAAAACAGAGCAGAACCCGCCACGACATCGGGAAGGTACTTGGCGGCAGGCGGCTGGTCCCCGACAGGGCCGGCGCACGCACGCCCGAGTGGCCGCTCACTTCAGCCGGCTGAACAGGCAGGCGCCTGCGGGGTCGCCCGGGGCAGTGGCGATGGTGGTGGCGGGGCAGCCGCTCAGGGCTGCGGCGTCAATCCCTGTGTCGCGCCGGAGCGCTGCGCCCCTATTTGGCCTTGGGCCGGGGGTTCGCCGGGCGGGCGTGCGGATGCGATTGCTCGTAGGTTTCTCGCAAGCGCTCCGACGACACGTGCGTGTAGATCTGGGTGGTCGTCAGGCTCTTGTGCCCCAGCAGTTCCTGCACGCTCCGCAGATCGGCCCCGTTGTCGAGCAGGTGCGTGGCGAAACTGTGACGCAGCGTGTGCGGGGTCGTCAGTTGATCGAGCCCCGCCTGGGCGATGTATTTTTCCAGCATCCGCGCGATGCTCCGCGTCGTCAGCCGGGTTCCCGATTTGTTCAGGAACAGCGCCTTTTGCTGCTTGGGCGACGCGCTGGGCTTTGGCTTCCGCACCTGCAGCCAGTGCTCCAGTGCCTGGGCGGCGAAGCGTCCAATCGGGGCGACCCGCTCTTTCCGCCCCTTGCCGTAGACCCGCACAATCCCCGCATCGCGGTTCCAGTGCTCGACATCGAGTCCCGCCAACTCGGCGACACGCAGTCCGGCTGAGTAGAGCGTCTCCAGGATCGCCCGGTCCCGCAGTCCTGCCGGGGACAGGGGCGGGGGCGTCTCAAGCAGTTTCACCACCTGCTCGGTCGTGAGGAAATGCGGCAGTTTTCGCCCGGCCCGTGGGGTGCGGAGCGCCTTGGCGGGGTTCGCGGTCGTCAGCCCCTCGCGGCAACAGTGGCGGAAAAAACTGCGCAGACACGCCAGTCGCCGGGCAATGGTGCTGCGGGCGTACTGGCACTCGTGCAGATACGCCACGTAGCCCCGCAGGCTGGCGATGTCGAGGGCCTCGACCGCGGGCACCCCCCCGGCGTATTCGCCCAGGTACTCCAGCAGGCTCCCCAGGTCTTCGCTGTAACTCTTGACCGTCAGTTCCGAGCAGTTGCGCTCAATCTTGAGCGCCCGCAGAAACGAGTCGATGGCGCCGTGCAGGGAAGTCGCTCCGCTCGCCGACATCGAAGGCTCCTTGTGAGGCCACCAACCAGCACTCGAATTCGTTCGCCCGTCACCACCGGCTTCCCGGCCCCAAGCGCCGGTCCGCGGACCTTTGCAGTCGGATGAGGGGCCGTGCTGAAGAGTCGCTACCGTGGAATGCGCGGCCGGGGAAACCGTGGGTCCGCAGGCTGCCAGACGCCGCGGGCATCGACTGGTGATTCCGTTGGTTCGGAACCGTGGGTTGGCCGGGGCCCCGCAATGGGCTCGGAGGTCTCGTGGAACTCCAGTTCGAACGCTGGCGAGGTGGCCGCCTCGGGCGTTCCGGTCCCGGGAGCCGCCCCCCCCGCGGTCGAGCCAGCGACCGGTTCGGTCACGCCATCGCGGGCGGGAGTCTGCCGAACTTTCTGACTCAAGACCGCCGCATCGTACCAGGTGAGGGTCAAGCCTGGGTCGGCGGCGAAGCGTTCCAGGGTCCTCAACATCTGCTCGCGACTCTGGTTGTCGAAGAGAAAGATGTACCGCTGGTCGCCCTTCACCAGGGCGAGGACGTTCACACCGTGCGACATGATGGCGATTCCCGAAGATTCCCCCGAGGGCGCCTGCCCAGCGGAGAGTCTCTGCAGTGCTATCGACCAGCCAGCGGGCCGTTCATGCCACTCGTCCCGTCAGGCCGGACAGGCAGACTTTGCGGCCTGCGGAATCTGGGCAATCTGCCAAGACCGGTGGGGCGGACCCGGTGGTGTGGGATCAACGCGGGGCGATCGGTCGGCCTGTGATGCGGTATGGTGGACGACCGGACCTGCCGAACTCGAAACCCGCAGTGCAGACCCGCCCGAGATGGGGCCAAATCGGTCGGGGAACTCGCCCAGCCGCCGGCATCGACGAAAAAGTCAGCGACGGGGCTGCGCTGGAAAACGACCCGGGGAGAGTCGTGGCTGACCCGGGGGATCGACCTGGTAGATGTCGATGGAGCCACCCAGGGTGGTGACCGGCTTCAGTCCACGAAAATATCCATACTCCTGGTAGCCGACTCCCCGGATGGTCCCGTCGGGGAGGCGGATGGTGTGCGGCCGGCCGAGGACAAAATTCACACTCACCGCATACCAGCCTGCGGGGGGGCTGCCAAACCGATTCACCGTTGTCCGCGAAGGGGGGAGGTCGTAGTCGAAGCCCAGCTCACCGGGAGGGACCATGCCAAAGTAGGCGAGGCCGACGCGATCGATGTTGTGCTCGTTCAGCCACGCCTTGAGGGCCAGCAGGTCTTGGCCCCAATCGATGTTGGAATCGGCCAGGTACCGCCGACCGCCCCCAGGGCCGCCCGCCCACTCATTGAAGTACGCCAGGTGAGCGGGGTGATGCCGCAGGCCCAGCGACAGGGCCAGCAGGCACAGCCCCCCGACCCACCGGACCGCTGCCCGGTGATGTCGCCACAGCCAGGCGACGGGGAGCCCGGCGGCCAGGTACAGCAGCGGGAGGGAGGGCAAGACATAGCGAAAGCCCAACTGCATGCCCAAGGCGCTGGCCGAGCCCCAGATCGCGGCGCTGGGGACAACCAGCACGACCGCCGGGAGCCAGTCGCTTCGCCAGGCGCGCCAGGCCACGACCACCAGTCCGGCCAGCACCAGCACCTGGGTCGCATGGGGCCACTTGTACGCGGCACACCAGAGGTAATAGAGGGGAAAGCCTTTCAGGTTCCACTCGCCATTGAGGTAGACCGGGTGTGAGCCTTCCATGATCGAGCGTTGTCGATCGAACCCGGCGACATAATCGCGCGGGACAGGCAGGGGGAGGCGGGCGAGGGTGGGCCACCGGTCCCGCAGCGACTTCAGCGCCTCGCTGCGGAGCGGATAGTCGACCAGCGGAGTGCCGGTCCCCTGGCACAAATAGCCCGCGTTCCAGGTGAGCAGCGCCCAGCCCGCCACGACTCCAAAACTCCACCCCCAGTGGGCCGGGGCGGGGGGCTGCTGCGGGTCGGCGGCCGGGTTCGCGGTCGCAGCAGTCGCCGGAGCGCGGGGCGCACCTGGTGCCTCCCGCGTCGAGCGCCACAGCCAGAGTCGAGTCGCCAGCCAGGTCAGCGGCACCAGCCCCAACAGCAGCACATTCGTGAACTTGGTCAACTGCGCCAGCCCCAGCAGGCAGCCCGTGAGGAGCGCGCGACTGGGGGTTGGTCGCCGGGCCAGCCCGTGGGCTGCGGCCAGGGTTCCCACGAACAGCAGGCTGGCCCCCACGTCGGGAGTCACCAGCGAGGCGTGCGCCAAGACCAGGGGGCAGGTCAGCCACAGGCACCCGGCGAACAGCCCCACTCCCCGACCCAGCCAGGTCTCGCCCCACCGCCACAACACGATGGCGGTCGCCAGCGAGAGCAGCAGGTTCATGCCCCGCGCCCAAATCCAGGGGGTCTGCCCCAGCGGGCGATTGGCCCTCAGGAATTCGTCCCCCAGCCGAAAGGCATCGTCAGCAGGGAGGTCTCGTGGGAGATCCACCCCCAGCCCCAGCACGGGCAGGCTGCTGATCATGCGGGTCAGTGGGGGGTTGAGATTGTCGAGGTCGAACCGCGCTTCGCGCCACCCCGCCACTCCCGCCGGGAGGTGCCAGTATTCGTCGTGCGTCACGCTGTGACGGCGAGCCTGGTCGATACCCAGCAGCAGGTGCAGCACCGCCAGTCCCGTCAGCGTCGCCACGCTCAGCCACGGCGGCAGGCCCGGATGGGGTTCGGGTCTCACGGGTCGCGCCGCACGCCGACCGGGCTGCGGGGCCACTGGGTGCTGGCCCGGGTGGGGCTCGGCGGCCGACGGGGTGGGGCTCACCGGGAAGTCTCGCGGGGGTCCCGATTCGCCGGGGCAGGGGCGGCGCTGGGCGTGGTGCGATCAGCGAGCGAATCGCCGCCCACGACCGGTTGCGCCCAAATCCGCGCCAGTTCGTCGGAGGCTCGCCGGTCGTGGGCGATCTGC
The DNA here is from genome assembly GCA_903898975.1 of uncultured Planctomycetaceae bacterium. Classification (GTDB taxonomy): domain Bacteria; phylum Planctomycetota; class Planctomycetia; order Planctomycetales; family Planctomycetaceae; genus UBA10511. The sequence goes on along the minus strand of CAIUHT010001186.1, from coordinate 362 downwards.
CGGGCCGCTTCCCGCGAACAGACGAACCGATGCTTGCCACTGCGGAGGGGTGAGAACGCGCGACCCACGACCACGCTGACCTGCGTCGCCTGGCCCAACTGCTGGCGGATCTGCTCGACGCCGAGGGTGGCCCGTGGTGCCGACGTCTCAAGCAGGTGCAGTTCGCAGGCCTGCGGAGACTGCTGGCGAATATGAAAAGGCTGGCCCTGGAAGGTCTGCAGCAGCCTCTCGACCAGCGAGCGACTGGTGGAGAGTTGCCCTTCGCAGGTCAGCAACAGATCGCTGGTGCGCCCCTCGACTCGCGGACAGATCGGCCCGAGTTCCCCCTGCCAGCTCGAGGGGGTTGGTTCGGGCTGACGAAT
>CAIUHT010001185.1 GCA_903898975.1 uncultured Planctomycetaceae bacterium | reverse complement strand
TGAGTACGAAGTGAAGGAGCAGGAGTGTCAGGAACCTGTGCCAGTGGCGAACCGGCGCGATGGAAGCCGGATGAATCGAGGCCTTGATGGCCGCGGCCACCTTTCAGAGCCCAGCCTCAGCGTTGCCCGGGAGCCCCTCGGGGATCATCACTCGGCCAGGCGCCGAAACCGGCTGGCGCGCTGACGATCGGTTCGAGGGGTTGGGGCGAGTGGCCGAGAAGGGGGCGCCATCAGCTGGTGGCGTAATCCGCCGGGTCGTAACCAAGGTTCGGGGAGAGCCACCGCTCAACTTCCTCGATGGTCAGGTGTTTTCGGCGGGCATAGTCTTCGACCTGATCGGCGGTGATGCGATCGACCGAGAAGTATCGGGCCTCCGGGTGGGCGAAGTACCAGCCGCAGACCGAGGCGGCGGGGAGCAGCGAGTTCGATTCGGTCAGCGACAGGCCGGCCCGAGGGGTGGCCTCCAGCAGATTGAGCAGCTTGGGAGTCTCGGTGTGATCGGGACAACTGCCATAGCCCGGGGCGGGACGGATGCCCCGGTACTGCTCGCGGATCAGGTCATCGTGCGAGAGCTGTTCGGCCTGGCCATAGCCCCAATCGCGGCGGGCACGGGCGTGGAGCCATTCCGCGAGAGCCTCGGCGAAGCGGTCGGCGAGCGCCTTCACCAGGATGGCGGTGTAGTCATCATGGCGGCGTTCGAGATCGGCGACCAGCGGTTCGAGCCCCAGGCCCGCCGTCACTCCGAACGCCCCTATGTAGTCTTTGCGTCCACTTCCGACGGGAGCAATGAAGTCTGACAGGGAGTAGAAGACCCGATTTCCCTTTCGCTCCCACTGCTGCCTGAGCATGCAGAAGCGGGTGGCCTCCGTGGTGCGCGACTCGTCGGTGTAGACGATGATGTCGTCCCCCTCGGAGTTGGCGGGCCAGAAGCCGTAGGCGGCGCGGGCGGTGAGGCGGCGGTTCTCGACGAGATCGCGAAGCACCGGCTGGGCGTCGGCGAACAGCCTGCGGGCCGCCTCGCCCTTGACCGGGTCGTCGAGCAGTGCGGGGTAGCGGCCCCCGAATTCCCAGGCGTGGAAGAAGGGGGACCAGTCGATGAAGTCGACCAGTTCGGCGAGCGGGACCGATTCGAGCGTGCGGGGCCCGAGGAAGGCGGGCGTGTCGATGGGCAGCCGGGCCCAGTCGCTGACAAACGCGTTCGCCCGCGCCTCCTTCAACGGGACCAGGCTGACCGCCTGCCGCTGCTTGAACTGCTCGACCAGCCGGGCCTGTTCGGCCCGATACTCTTCGATATACCGGGCGCGCGAATCGGGACGCAGCAGGTTGTCGACCACGCCCACGCTGCGCGAAGCATCGAGCACGTGGATGATGGGGCCACTGTACTTGGGGGCGATCTTGACGGCGGTGTGCTTGGCACTGGTGGTGGCGCCACCAATCAGCAGGGGGCAGTCGAAGCCCTGGGCCTGCATTTCACTGGCGACATGGACCATCTCGTCGAGACTGGGGGTGACCAGCCCGCTCAGGCCGATCATGTCGACCCCGTGTTCACGCGCCGAGCGGAGGATCCGCTCGCAGGGAACCATCACTCCCAGGTCGACAATCTCGTAGTTGTTGCACTGCAGCACGACCCCCACGATGTTCTTGCCAATGTCGTGGACGTCTCCCTTCACCGTGGCGAGCAGCACGCGGCCGCGGGACTGGCGGGCGGATGGCTGCCCGGCCTTCTCCTGTTCCATGAAGGGCTCGAGATACGCCACCGCCTTTTTCATCACCCGGGCGCTCTTGACCACCTGCGGGAGGAACATCTTGCCTGTGCCGAACAGGTCGCCCACGGTCGACATACCAGCCATCAGAGGTCCCTCGATCACGTCGAGGCAGCGGGGGTATTTCTGGCGGGCCTCCTCGGTGTCGGCCTCGATGTGGTCGACCACTCCCTTGATCACGGCATGCTGCAGCCGTTCTTCCACGGTTCCCCCGCGCCACTCCTCGGCCTGGGGGCCGGCACCGGTCGCCGACTCGCGAATGCGGTCGGCGTGCTGGATGAGCCGTTCCGTCGCTTCGGGATGGCGATCGAACAGCACATCTTCGACCAGCCGGCGGAGATCAGGGTCGATGTCCTCATATACGGCGAGCTGACGGGGGTTGACGATCCCCATGTCGAGCCCGGCGCGGATCGCGTGGTACAGGAAGCAGGCGTGGATGGCCTGCCGGACCGGCTCGTTCCCGCGGAAGGCGAACGAGATGTTGCTCACCCCTCCCGAGATGCGGGTCCCGGGGCAGAGTTCCTTGATGCGGCGGGTCGCCTCGATGAAGTGGAGCGCGTATCGATTGTGTTCTTCGATGCCCGTGCCGATGGCGAGGATGTTCGGATCGAAGATGATGTCTTCAGCGGGGAAATCGAGCCGGTCGCGAAGCAGGCGGAAGGCCCGGGTGCAGACTTCAATCTTCCGTTCGGCGGTGTCGGCCTGCCCAGTCTCGTCGAACGCCATCACCACCACGGCGGCGCCGTATTCCCGCACCTTGCGGGCCTGGGTGAGAAAAGCTTCCTCTCCCTCTTTCAGGCTGATGGAGTTGACGACGCACTTGCCCTGCACGCACTTGAGTCCCGCCTCGATGACCTCCCACTTCGAGCTGTCGATCATCACCGGGACACTGGAGATGTCGGGCTCGCTGGCGACCAGGTTGAGCAGGCGGGGCATCGCCTTGAGCCCGTCGAGCATCCCCTCATCGAGGTTGATGTCGATCAGGTTGGCGCCCCCATCGACCTGGTCGCGGGCGACCTGCAGGGCCGCTTCGTAGTCGTCGTTGAGAATCAGCCGGGCGAACCGTTTCGAGCCCGTGACGTTGCACCGCTCGCCCACCATGGTGAAGTTGGTTTCGGGAAGCAGGGTGTAGGGGTTCAGGCCCGAGAAGCGGGTGCGCGGCACCCGCGGGGGGATGACCCGCGGACGCTGCTCCCCGACTGCCCGGGCAATCGCCTCGATGTGGGCCGGGGTCGAGCCACAGCAGCCACCGACGATGTTCAGCCAGCCCTCGGCGGCGAACTGCCCGAGGATCCCCGCCATGGTCTCGGGAGTCTGATCGAAGCCTCCCATCTCGTTGGGGAGGCCGGCGTTGGGGTGGCAGGTGGTGGGAAGCGGGACCAGCCGGGAGAGTTCCTCGACATGCCCGCGCATCAGGTCGGGGCCAAGCGAGCAGTTGATGCCCAGGCTGAACAGCGGCCCGTGCTCGATACTGATGTAGAACGCCTCGAGCGTCTGGCCGGTGAGCATCCGATCGCTCCCGGCCTGGATAAAGGTCGTGCTGGCCATGACAGGGAGGCGGATCGAGTGCTCGGCGAAGTAGCGCTCGATCGCCAGCAGGCAGGCCTTGAGATTGAGGGTGTCGAATGTGGTTTCGGGCATCAGAATATCGACACCGGCTTCAATCAGTGCCGCGACCTGCCCGTAGTACGCCTCTTCGACCTGATCGAACGTCTTCGTGCGGAAGCCCGGATTGTCGGCATCGGGCGAGAGCGTGAGCGAAACGTTCATCGGACCGATAGAGCCCGCCACAAATTTCGGGCGGGCCTTGCCACCGGCCCGTTTCTGGTAGCGGTCGATCGCCTTGCGAGCGCAGTCCACCGCGGCGAAGTTCAGCTCCCGGATCTGGTCCTGGAGCTTGTAGTCGGCCATCGAGATGGACTGGGAATTGAACGAGTTGGTCTCGAGGATGTCGGCACCCGCCTCGAGATACGAGAGGTGCACATCGCTCACCAGGTCGCCCTGGGTGATGCAGAGGAGGTCATTGCAGCCCTGCAGTTCGCCCGGGTGGTCGGCGAACTGTTGGCCTCGGAAGTCGGCCTCGCCCAGCTTGTGACGCTGCAGCATGGTGCCCATGGCGCCGTCCAGCACCAGGATCCGGTCACGCATCAGTTCGTGCAGCAGGTCAATCTTGTCGGAAGTCGCGGGAATGGGCATGGAGTGTGGCGTCGTGACGACAGTCCGCAGGGGGCTGTTCGAGGGGGATCCTACCGGGAGATCGCAGGGACCGGCCGCGTCCCCTGAGCCTGGCGGCGCGATCGGAAGCCACTGATTTTAGGGGATCTGGGCGCGTGCGTCCAAGCTATCCACGCAGACAGTCGGACTTCCCGGATGGACCGCCCGAAAAAACCCGACGACCAGTGCAATCTGCCCAGTCGGAGAGGCGGCATGGGGGCGTCCGGGCATGTGCGACGATGGGGCTTTCGCACACGTGGGGTGGCCGCCCAAACCCTGGCAAAACAAGAGCTGGCGGCTGACCTTGAATCGCGCTGACCTACCCCCGCGATGGCGGGGACACGATCGGGAAACCGGCACAGGAACCCATTCCGCCGATGTCTGGCCGAACAAGCTGACCAGACCGGATAACCGGACTGCGTGACTGGATTGCAAGACCGGACTGCAAGACCGGACTGGGCGCGAGGGCCCGACCCAGGGATGGCGCTCAGGGATGGCCGGGCCCGGGGGGTTGCTCGACCAGCAGTTCGCGATCGACCTCGGAGACGTCAAGGGACTGGGTCTGCCCATCGGTCCAGCGGATCTCCAGTCGTTCGACCTGGGGCGATTTTCCCAGCCCAAACGTGACGGGGGCTTCGGTTTGCGACAGGTAACTGCGAGTGGTCGAGACAAGTCGTTTCTGAGTTCCCCCCGAGTTCACGAGTGTTATCAGGGCTCCGTAACCATCGCGATTGCCCGAGGTGCCGTTCCCCCGCAGGCGGACTCGCAGCCAGTGATTTCCCAGCGCCTGGTCGTTCCGCAGCAGGCGCGGGGCCTCCCCGGTGGCGGTCAGGAGGCAGTCGAGATCGCCATCGCCGTCGAAGTCGGCGTAGGTGGCCCCGCGCCCAACCATGGGCTGCGCGAACGCCGGGCCAGTCTGCGCGGCGTCGAGCTTTTGCAGTTCCGTCCCCCGCGCGGCACCGGTGTTCCAGTAGAGTTGCGGCGGTTGCTGGTACTGCTGGCTCTTCTGCACCTTCGCAATGTCGTTTTCGAGATGCCCATTCGCTACCAGCAGGTCGAGTCGCGAGTCGAGATCGACGTCGAGAAAACAGATCCCGAACTTCAGCCAGATCCGCGAGGGGGGGCCCAGCCCTGTGGCGATCGCGTCGTCCGTGAAGAGCATCCGCCCCCCCTTGGAACAGTACAGGGCGGTCATCTCGTTGGCGAAATTGCCAATCACCACCGCGAGGGTTTCGTCGTTTCGAAACCAGCCCACGTCACACCCCATGGCTCCCCGCGCCTGGCCATTGTTGTCGACCCCCAGGCCACGTTCGAGACCCACCTCGGCGAACCGTTTTCCCTGCTGGTTGTTGAACAGGAAGTTTTGAACGGTGTCGTTGGCGATGACGATGTCGAGCCAGCCATCTTCGTCCGCGTCGACAAACACCACCCCCAGTGACTTGGCCATCGGGACATTGGTGTCGGGATTGCGGACCTGCACCCCCGTCTCAGCGGAGACATCGGTGAATCGGCCATTCCCGTCGTTGCGGAACAGGTAGGGGAACGCGCCGTCGAATTCCTTCGGCCGGCAGTAGGCCCGCAGCGAGCCATCGAGTGTGCAGCGGAAGGCGCGATCGATGTCGGGGCTCCAGCGGACATAGTTCGCGACGAACAGGTCGAGATCTCCGTCGCGGTCGTAGTCGACAAACCCGCAACTGGTGCTCCAGTCTTCCGTCCGACCAGCGACACCGGCTGACTCGGTCACGTCGACAAACCGGCCCTGCTCGTTGCGGAACAGGCGATTGGGCCCGACGGCGCTCAGGTAAACATCGCACCAGCCATCGTTATCGAAGTCGCCCACGGCGACCCCCTGTCCATACAGTTCCACATCGAGGCCGGCCTCGGCGGAGACGTCGGTGAACTTCCAATCGCCCTCGTTGCGGTACAGGGCGGTGGTGGCGCGGCTGGTGCCCGCCTGCTCGGCGGACCAGGGGCGGGAATTGACCAGCAGGATGTCGGGACGCCCGTCATTGTTGTAATCAAGAATCGCGCAGCCGCCCCCCATCGACTCCGGGAGCAGCTTTTCACCACGCGCGCCGTTTTCATGCACCCAGGTGATGCCCGCGGCAGCGGTCTGATCGCTGAAGGGGACGGCGGGGAGTTCGACCGCCTCGGTCCGGCGTCGCTTGGCTGGTGCGACCTCGGTCTGTTTCTCGACCAGCTTCTGCGGCGGAGGCCTGAGGAACCACCAGGTGGCCCCTCCCAACACGGCGGCCGCCAGCAGCCCGACAAGCGACCTGCGGAACATGCGGCCGATGATCGCATCATCTTCGGCCGGCTCGTCGGGCCTCTGGGCGGGGCGGTGCAGGTTGCGGTCAATCACGATGGGATCCTCATTCTCCCGCCGGATCGGGAGTGGGCTCTTCGCCCCGCGGTGCCGTCGGAATGGTCGCGGGGTCGAGCGGTTCGGCCCGGAGGGGGGTGGCGGCCTGCTCGACGCCGGGCAGGCCGGGGGCTCCGGGGCGGTTCAGGGGGTAGATGACCAGTGGCTCGGAGGCGACGTTCGCCGCCGGATACTTGCGACGGGCGGCATTGACCGCCAGTTCTTGGGCATTGTCATCGGGTTTGTACCGCTGGTGCAACCGTCGGTGCAGTTCCGACTTTTCGGTCTCTCCCAGTTCCGCATAGAGCAGGCCGAGATTGTAATGGGCCATGACATCTTCCGAGTCGTAGAACAGCACCTGTTCGAACTGGCGGACCGACTCGCGGAGCAATTCGGAACGCCGGGTGTCGTCTTCGCGTTCCTGCTTGCCCAATTCAAACAGGGTCTGGGCCAATTCGTTGCGGACGACGAAATCGCGTTCAAACCGGAGGCCGCGCTGGCGGCGCTCGGCGGTCTGATCTTCAAGCACGCCGCGGAAGTTCTCGGCCGCACGTTCGAGATAGCCCTGCTGCTTGTTGACCACGCCGTTGAACCAGGCGAGGGTCCAGGGAGGAGCCGGGGGAGTGGTGTGTCGACCGGCGCGCTCCAGGGCATCCACCGCTTCGTCAATGCGACCTTCGACCAGGTAGACGCGGGCGAGATTGACCGGCCCGTCGAAGCGGCCCAGGCGCTCGACTTCGAGAAACGCCTGCTCGGCCTGCAGCAGTTCGGCCTTGCCCCCGGCGGATCCCGGGGCAGCCCCTTCGAGCAGCAGGCCAATCCCGTAGTCGTTCCAGCGCGGCCCGCGGTCTTTTTCGGCGATCGCCGACTGCTGTTCGGGGACAGGCATGTCGAGCCCCTCCACCGGCAGGGTGATGGTGTCCGAGGCGATGGTCGAGATGGGGAGCGTGTTGTGCCAGTCTTCGCCAGGCGTGTGGTTGGGCAGCGTCGGTCCCCCGGGCTTGAGGTTGCGGCCGACAAAGTTCATGTACCGCGCGTCAAACTTGCGGTACTGCAGCTTGGCGGTGATGGTGACGGGGGCGGTGAGTTCCGCCGGGAGTTCCAGCCCAAAGTGCACAATCTGGGCCCCACCGGGCGGAATCTGCTTGTTGTACAGCGGGGTGAAGATGTCCTGGGGGTTGCGGCGATCGATTCGGTTCCCCTCGCGATCGAGCATGAAGACGTTGATGAAATGCGACCACGGGTCGACGGTCCCGGTGTCGTCGATGCCACCACTGCGGCCAATGACGTGCTCTCCCGAGCGGACTTCGACATCAACCCAGATCTCGTTCGAGTCGACCGTCCCCTGCGAGAAGAGGTGCCCCACCTTGAGAGTTCGGAGGACGGTTTCCAGCAGGTACTTGCCTCCCGGTTTGAGCGGGGGAAGTTCAGGCCGCAGCGGGGCCCGCAGTTGGCCGTCAATCCGCCCCTCTTCCCGCAGCCCAAACAGGTCGACCCGCACGACCCCCTTGAGGAAGTCCTGGTGGGTCTTGACCGTTTCGGCATCACCCCGCAGGTAGGGGAGGGCGGTGTTGGCCGCCGGGAAGAGGTGGTTGTGGACCTTCAACTGGCCACTGCCATCGAAATTGCGGGCGGCAAAATCGCCTGATTCGACCAGGGGCATGTGGCACTCGGTGCAGTTCTCGCGGGTCTTTTCCGGGTAGTAGAACGCCCTGGCGTTCCCCCCGCTGACTCCTGACAGCAGGAACGATCCGTAATGATCCTGGCCCCGCAGAAACTCGCGGTAGTGGTTGAGGGCGTACGGAAGATGGACCTTGTGGCACGAGGCGCAGAACTCAGCCGACTTGTGCAGGGGCTTGAGGAAGGTCTGCTTGTGGAACGAGGGCTTGGCCTTCACCAGCTGGTTGTTGATCCACTGCAGCGCGGAGTTCTCGCTGAAAGCGAATGGATAGTGGATTGGTTCTTCGATGGTGTAGTCGGCATTCCCGCGGGTGCTGAACTGG